>JBGSKU010000363.1:0-2162 GCA_041741055.1 Hyphomonas sp. | reverse complement strand
GGCGCCGGCAAGACGCTGGTCGCTGCCTTCGCGGCCGTTGAGGCCGCCGCCTGCGGGTTCCAGTCCGCGTTCATGGCGCCCACCGAAGTGCTCGCGCGCCAGCAGTTCGATACGCTCGACACCTTGCTCTCTCCGCTCGGCTACACCGTTTCCGTCCTATCCGGACGCGACCGGGGCAGCGCGCGTGAGGGCACATTGATGGGATTGGCCGATGGCAGCATCCAGATCGTGGCCGGCACCCACGCCCTGTTCCAGGAGACCGTGGCTTTCCGCAACCTCGGCCTCATCATTGTCGACGAACAGCACCGCTTTGGCGTGACCGACCGCATGCGCCTGATCGGCAAATCCGACAGCCCGCATATGCTGGTGATGAGCGCAACACCCATTCCGCGTACGCTGGCGCAGGCCGTTCACGGCGATCTCGATGTCTCAATCCTCGACGAGAAGCCGCCCGGCCGGAAACCTGTGGAAACGCGTGTCATTCCCGATACGCGGCTGGAAGAGATTGTCGAAGCCATCGGCCGGGCCCTGAAACGCGGCGAGCGGGCTTTCTGGGTCTGTCCGCGCGTTGATGTCGATGACGACGACTCGTCGGCCGTTGCCCGCCATGCCGCGTTGCAGGATGAGCTGCGCGTGCGTGTCGGCCTGGTTCATGGCCGCCTCAAGCCGGCCGAAAAGGATACCGCGCTGGAGGACTTCCGGTCCGGCAAGACCCGCGTGCTGGTCGCCACCACCGTCATCGAGGTCGGCGTGGACGTGCCGGAAGCGACCATCATGGTGATCGAGCGCGCTGAAGGTTTCGGCCTGGCGCAGCTGCACCAACTGCGCGGCCGCGTCGGACGCGGCGACCGGGCCTCCTATTGCATCCTGCTTTATCGCCCACCGCTCGGCGAGAACGCGAAACTGAGGCTCGATACACTTCGGCGCACCGAGGATGGGTTCGAGATCGCGGAAGCCGACTTCAAATTGCGCGGCGCCGGCGACGTGCTGGGGGTTCGCCAGGCGGGGGCGACCGAGTACCGGGTGCTGGACCTCGCACAGCACGCCGGCCTGCTGGAGATTGCCGCCAAGGACGCCGAAGCCGTCATCGCCGGCGACCCGAACCTGAAAGGTGAACGCGCCAACGCGCTGCGGATCGCGCGCGAACTTCTGACGCCCCGCGTCACGGTCGATTCAGAAGCGGGATCCTGAAAGGGCTTACTTGCCCGACACCGTGCTGACCGCAGGCGGGTAATCCGGGATCACCAGACCGCCCGAGAAGATTACCTTCGCGCCTTCTTCCACGGTCATGTCGAGTTTGACGATGTCCGCAACTTTTACGAACAGCAAGAATCCGGAAGTCGGGTTCGGCGTCGTCGGAACGAATACACCGACATAGTCTTCGCCAAGCCGATGGCGCATTTCGCCTTTGGCGGCTCCCGCGACGAAGCCGATCGCCCAGGTTCCCGGGGATGGATACTGGACCATCACGACTTCCTTGTACTGCCCTGCCGAATTGTTCTGGAATACATCGCGGATCTGCTTGAACACCGAATACACCGAGCGCACGACCGGCACTCGTGTCAGCACCCGGTCAGTCAGCGAGACGAGATAGTTCCCGACGAGGTTGGTCGCGACTGCGCCCAGAAGCGTGAGGAACAGCAGCAGGATGATCAGGCCGAAGCCGGGTACGGCATAGTCGAGATAGGTTTCTGGCCTCAGCGCGGGCGGCAGCAGCGGCACGACACGGCTATCGATCAGGTTGATCAGGAATTCGAGGATAACGAACGTCGCCACGACCGGCAGCGCAATGAGCATACCGGCCACGAACCGTTCGCGCAGCCAGGGCAGAAGCCCCCGCTTCTGAGTCGTGACAGGAATACCCAACGGATCGTCGGGCTGCTTGTTCTGGCTCATTCGATGAGACTCCCCGGAAAGCCGCCTTCCTCAGCGTTACCGCTTGGCGACTCCCTTCTTCCGCGCAATTGTGGCGAAGATGGGTACCAATGTAGAGATCGAAAAGCCCCTTTCTGAGTGGGCGAGCGCGCATTTTGGCGCAGGCGCCAGACTGGAAGCGCTGAAGCGCCTCTCAGGCGGCGCGAGCCAGGAAACCTGGGCCTTCGAAGTGGTGGCGGGCGGTGTCACCCACCCGTTGATCCTGCGCCGGGCGCCCGGAGGCGTGG
>JBGSKU010000362.1:0-2464 GCA_041741055.1 Hyphomonas sp. | reverse complement strand
TGGTCTATGGCGGGGGCGGCGTCGGCCTGATGGGCGCCTGCGCCAAGGCCGCGCACGCGGCGTCCGGCGAGGTGCTGGGCATCATGCCGAAATTCCTGCTTCAGAAGGAGCGGATTTATACCGACGTCGAACACCGCATCGTCGACGACATGCACACGCGCAAGATGATGATGTTCGAGGAGGCCGAAGCGTTCATCGTGCTGCCGGGCGGCATCGGCACACTTGAAGAGGCCGTGGAGATCCTCTCCTGGGCCCGCCTCGGCCTGCACGCCAAGCCGATGGCCTTCCTGGATGAGGACGGCTTCTGGGCGCCCTTCTTCGAACTGATGGAACACATCATCGCCGGCGGCTTCATACCGGAGGAGTTCCGCGCCAGCCTCGTCCACGCCGCAACGCCGGACGCCGCGATCACGGCGCTCGGTGAGCGGCTTGTGGTTCTGGACCGATAGGCCGTAGGCGGACTATTCCGCCGCGACCAGATTGAACTCGGCCTGCCAGTCCGCCATCAGCGCGCGGTTGTCATGGTCCCACGGGTGGAAGCCCGGCCTGAACCAGGTAATCCAGAGTTTCCAGCCCCGGCCAAAGAAGGCCGGGTCCTTCCAGAGGAATTTCTTCACGGCCTTCTTTGCTTCCTTCGGCGAATAGCCGTCCGCTTCGAGCATCCAGGACGCGTAGGTCGTGATGTTGCGGCTGAAGAAATACGAGATCAGCAGCATCGCGACCGAGCGGCGCATGTAGCGTTTGAAACCGGACCAGTCTTTCGTGGCGACAACGTAGACGTCATAGGCGACTGCCTTGTGCTCCGTCTCTTCCATGGCATGCCAGCGCCACATGTCCTTGATCGAACGGTCGGTCTTCGAGAACATGTCGTCATGCGCGGCAAACATGTCGGCGAGCATGGCGGTGAAGTGTTCCAGGCAGATCGTGGCAATCAGCATGCGCATCGGGCCGGCCGAACGCGAATAGGCGATCCGCTCCCGGATCTGGGCCTCAATGCGCTCCACCGGATATTTCGTCCGGTCGATGGCGCGGTTCAGCAGGTGGTGCTCGCGCGAGTGGATCGCTTCCTGCGCGATGAAGTCTTTCGCGTCCTGTTGCAACTTGCCCGAGAGCTGGTCCCGGTAGGCGCGCACCGCGTCCATGAAGAGGCGCTCCCCGTCCGGGAAGGTCAGCGACAGCGTGTTCAGGATCGCCGTGCCTACCGGGTCACCATCGAGCCAGTAACCGGACTTGGCGCTCGACACGTCGAAATGGAGGTCACGCGGGAGAATGGTGACGTCTGCGGGGGTAAGTTTGGCGGTCATCGCGGAAATCCTGCTGACATGGGTGAGTTTGGGCGCATAGTCTCAACGGAATTGAAGGCTATATAGCAGTTACTGACAAAAATGTCGATAAGCAAAAACACGTCCCCTCGAATCCGCCGTTCGCCCGAAGCCTCGCGCGAGAACATCCTGATTGCGGCCGAGCGCCTGCTGGTGCGGCAGGGGCCGCAATCCCTGCGGCTGGCCGATGTGGCGAAAGAGGCCAGCGTCGCCAATGCGACCGTGCTGCACCATTTCGGCACGATCGACGGTGTGCAGGCGGCCTTGATGGAGAAGATGATTGCCGAGCTGGTGTCCGGCCTGATGGCGATGGACGTGCCGGCCGATCCTCGCGCCGCCCGGGCCGCTGCGATCCAGAACCTGTTCGACGCCTTCGAGACCAAGGGCGCAGCGCGTCTGGCCGCCTGGCTGGAGCTGACGGACGAATCACGCCGCCTGCGGACCGTGCGGGAGGCGGTGCAGACCGTCATCCGGCTCAAGATCGGGGCGGAAGAGGCCGACGAAGCGCGCCTGGAAGACGCCATCCTCGTCAGCGTGATCCTGGCCATCGGCGTCGGCCTGTTCGGGCCGACCCTGAGCGAACTCCTGGGCAAACCCAGGGGCCGCGCACGCGCCGCGGCGCTGAGGCTGCTCGAAACAGGCCTGGAAGAGGCCGCACGCAAGACAGGCCACTAGACAACGCGGCGCGGTGCTCCGTTAACGGAAAAACCGGCGCCCGGCGGCGGGGCTGTGGAAAAGCCTTTGACTTTCCAGCGAATAAGGGCCATGTGCCCGCTGTCTGGGCAGCTTTGGCCGCCTTGCAGGGACAGCGTGAGCTGGCGCGACGGTACGACCGTCGAACCGAGGCCCTCCTTACAGACACATCTTGAGCCCAAGGCGCCCTTCTTCACGCGGGTCGTTAGAACCCGCTTCCCAGCGCGAGACCCGCGCCGGGCGCAAAGCATTTTTGAAAGTACACATGACCAATTTCCAATCCTTCGGCCTCGCGCCGCGCGTTGAATCTGCGCTGACCGCTGCTGGCTACACCACCCCTACCCCGATCCAGGCCGGCGCCATCCCGCTGATCATGTCCGGCCGTGATGTCATGGGCCTTGCCCAGACCGGCACCGGCAAGACACTGGCTTTCGCCGCCCCGATCCTCG
>JBGSKU010000361.1:0-2253 GCA_041741055.1 Hyphomonas sp. | reverse complement strand
GGGCGCGATGCGCACGCTGTCGCTGGCGGGCATCCGCGGCGGCAAGAGCCTGATGGGCACCGGGCGCAGCTGGTCGCTGCTGAAGGAAGACACGAGCATGGAAGGCGTCGCGGGCTGCGCGCTTTACCTCCTCTCCCCGCTCGGCCGCTCGATTGCCGGCGAAGTGATCCACGTCGACGCGGGCTTCCACGCCGTCGGCGTGCCGGATGCGGGCGAAGAGGAGTAAGCCGCCGACTCGTGATCCCAGCGCTGCACACCTTGCACAAGACCTGCAGTGCGTGCCCGGCGCAATGGGAAGGCGAGCTATCCGACGGCACCTGTTTCTATGTGCGCTACCGCTTCGGCGTGCTGCGCGTCGGCTTCGGCGCAACGCCGGAGGCTGCGGTGGACGACACGCGCTTCGAATGGGAACTCGGCGACGCGCTCGATGGCTGGATGGACTGGGATCAGGCCAGCGACTATTTCGACCGCGCCGTGCTTGCGCATTTCCGTGAGGGCGATTGAGCCAGGCTTGACATCCGGCGGCAGCGCCACAAGATGGGCGTTTCCTGAGGTGAGTATGGTCCGTACCCTGTCCGAGTCCCACTAGAGGGCCTGCCGTTCGCGCATGGAATTGTCCGTGCAAGGCAGGCCGGCAAGAGCGACGCACCGGCGTCCCTGATTTAGGATCAGGCGCCGGACCCGTTTCTTTGCGCCCCGAAGCCTGCATGGCCGGGGCGAATACCGGACACTCAACACAATGGATATTTCACGCGAGGAGCAGCGTGTGCTGCACCTGTTGGCGCAAGGCGGATGGATTGATGTGAAGCGCGGCGACGGCGCCAAGATCATCGAGGCCGATTGCTTCACACGCGAAGGCTGGCGCTATACTGGCCTCAGGCTCGACCTTTTCCGCAAGCTGAAGCGCCGGGGCACCATCGCCTCAAGCGCCGGCAAGCCCTACCGCATCACACGGCGGGGCCTGCGGCTCGTGCGGTCGCAGCCGGACAATTGCTGACAAGGCCTGGCCCCTTCGGCTAGTCTCCTGAGCGAGACACCGGAGGGGCCAGTTCATGATTACGCGCACCGCTGCCTGCCGCTGCGGGCAATTGACTGCCACCTGCCGGGGCGAGCCTGTGCGCGTCTCTGTCTGCCATTGCCTCGAATGCCAGAAGCGCAGCGGCAGCGCCTTCGCGGCGCAGGCACGCTGGGCAGCGGAAGATGTCGAGTTGGCAGGCGAGGCGAAGGTCTGGGAACGCACAGCCGATAGCGGCCACCGCGTCACCTACCGGTTTTGCCCGGACTGCGGATCAACCGTCGCCTACGAGATCGAAGGTTGGCCGGGCGTCGTCGCCGTCCCCTACGGCGCCTTCGCGGGCACAGACATGCCCGCGCCTTCCTTCTCCGTCTACGAAGACCGCCGGCATGACTGGGTGGAGATCAAGGGTGACGTCGACCGCTCGACTTCCGCCAGCGCCGCCCGAAAGCCGGGGCTCAATCTGTTGAAGGACAAGACATGACCGCACGCATCTTCATCTGGGTGGGCCATCCCCGCGAGGTCTCGCTAAGCCACGGCATGGCTGACGCTTACGCGCGCGGCGCGCAAGCGACCGGTGCCGAGATACGCAGGATGCACCTGTCCGACATGGTGTTCGATCCGGACCTTCACGATGGCTACCATGCCCGCAAGACGCTGGAGCCGTGCCTTGATGAATGGCGGGCAAACATCATGTGGGCGAACCACCTGTGCTGGGCCTATCCGCAATGGTGGGGCGGCATGCCGGCGAAGATGAAAGGCGTGATCGACCGGGCCTACCTGCCCGGCTTTGCCATGCGTTATCATGAGAAGGACCCCTGGTGGGACAAGCTGCTGACCGGGCGGTCGGCGGATGTGCTGATGACGTCCGATGGCCCAGCCTGGTTTGACCAGATCGCCTATGGCCGCCCCGCCAAGCTGCAGGTGGAAAACCTCGTGCTGAAATTTGCCGGCGTCAAACCTGTCCGTACCCTGCAGGTTGGCACGGTGAAGTCGGCGAGCCCGGCAAAGATTGCACAGTGGCTGAAACAGGCGGAGGCGCGCGGCGCAGCCGCGGCAAGACGCCTATCGTGAAGACATCGCCTCAAACACACGTCCCGCTTGGAGACTTTCCGGCCTATCCGGCAGCCGAGATGCAGGTCCGCGCCGAGGCCTTTCACGCGGCAATGACGCCGCGCCGGTCGATACGGGAATTCGCCGGCGCGCCGGTGGACCGCGCGGTGATCGAGGCGTGGCTG
>JBGSKU010000360.1:0-4535 GCA_041741055.1 Hyphomonas sp. | reverse complement strand
ATCGCCGAACGCACGATGCTGAATTTCCTGGGGCGGCTGTCGGGCATTGCCAGCCTGACCCGGCAGTATGTAGACGCGGTGGCGCATACCAAGGCGCGCGTCGTCTGCACACGGAAGACCACGCCTGGCCACCGGGCGCTGGAAAAGCGCGCCGTGCGCTGCGGCGGCGGGACGTCGCACCGCTACGGCCTCGACGATGCCATCCTGATCAAGGACAACCATATCGCGGCCTGCGGCGGTTCGATCGCCGACGCTCTGACTCGCGCCAAAGCCTATGCCGGTCACCTGCGCATGATCGAGATCGAGGTCGATACCTTGGCCCAGCTCGAAGAAGCGCTCAAGCACGGGCCGCATGCGGTGTTGCTGGATAACATGAGCCTCGATGACCTGCGTGCGGCGGTGAAGCTGACGGGCGGACGCGTGCCGCTGGAGGCCTCCGGCGGGGTCACGCTGTCTTCGCTGGCGGCGATTGCCGAGACGGGCGTGGATTTCATTTCGTCGGGCGCGCTGACACATTCGGCGCCGAACCTTGACCTCGGGCTGGATGTGATCTGAGGAGCCTCCACGCCCAATGAAGCACGCCGGCCCGTCCGCTCTCGACACGCTTGAGCCGCTGCTTGTTTCACTGCGCGGGATCGCCGGGCTCAGGGAGAAATCGCGCGGCATATTCTACCGGCGCGGCAAGTCCTTCCTGCATTTCCACGAAGACCCGGCCGGACTGTTTGCAGACCTGTCCTCTGGAACGGAAACTCTCCGTCTTCCGGTCAACACCCCTCGTCAGCACCAGAAACTGCTCGCACAGATCAATACGCTGCTCCGACGCGAACCTTGACCTCGCCGCTGATTACGTCCGACAGTTGCTGCTGCAGCGCCTGCCTCAGGCGGATCAGACACAGGGAACAGACGCATGACCGCAAATGGCCGCAAGAGCATATTCATCACCGGAGCCGCCTCCGGCATCGGCGCGGAGACCGCACGCTATTTCTCGAAACAGGGCTGGTTTTGCGGTCTCTATGACGTGAACGAGATGGGCCTGAAAGCCGTCGCCGCCGAGTTGGGCGCGGGCAACAGCCACGCCGCCAGACTGGACGTCACAAAGCGCGCCGACTGGGCCGCCGCGATCGAAGGCTTCAGCGCGGCGACCGGCGGCAAGATGGACGTGCTGTTCAATAATGCCGGTATCGGACGCCACGGCTGGTTCGAAGAGGTGCCGCCGGAAGACGCCGACCTCGTGATCGACATCAACGTCAAGGGCGTGATCAACGGCGTCTATGCGGCGCTGCCCCTGCTGAAGGCCACACCAGGCGCACGCATCATCAACACCGCCTCGACAGCCGGCATCGTGGGCGCGCCGCAGCTGGCCGTCTATTCTGCCTCGAAATGGGCCGTACGCGGATTGTCGGAAGCGCTCGACGCCGAGTTCCGGGATCTCGGCATCAAGGTGATGAGCCTGATGCCCTGGTTCGTCGACACGCCAATCCTCGACATGGGCGCGAAGGACGGCGCGAACGAGAAGATGTCGGACCAGATGAAAGCGAATGGCGCGACGATCTATCCGGTCTCGATGGCCGCCGAAAAGGTCTGGGAAGCCGCACATGGCGACGACATCCAGTACATGGTGGGCGGCGAAGCGGAGCGCGCGCGCTTCATGACGCGCTGGCTGCCGGGCCTCGTCCGCAAGCAGATCAAGGCCCGTGTCCCGCCACGCAGCTAGCGCGGCGGTTACGGATCAGAGGGACGTATCGACCGTCTCGACGGCGCTGATCTGGCGGGCCGTATAAGCGGCCACCGACTCGGCCGCGGATTCGGCCTTTTCAGCAGGCGCCGTCTGGATGCTCATCAGGCGCGGCGCGGTCGAGGAGATCGTGCGCGTCGAGGTGGACACGCCGGCCGGCGCTGTGGTCGGGGTGATCGTGTAGAAGCCGTCGTCGCCGGCGGCAGAGCCATCTGCGAACAGCAGGGTTTCATCGACCGCGTCGGCGCCGGACGTGCTGGCATCAAGCGCGGCGAGCTGCATGGCAGCGGCCTGCTTGCGGGCGGCAAAATTGCGCTCGACGCTGGCCCATTCGGAGCCGCGCGGGAAGCGGTAAAAGATGTGCATGCCGATCTTGTCGGTCTGGATCAGGCCCGAGTTCCAGAGCGGATCGACATAGGTCGCGTGATAGTGGGTCGCGCCGCTGGTGCGCTCTTCGTTGAGCCCCATCAGGACGTGAGCGGCAATGCGCTTGGCGCGTTCCCAGTTCTCGCCCTTCGGCTTGGTCTTCATCGCGCCGTCACAGGTGAACGTGAACTGGCAACCGGTGGTGCGGGTCGCGCCCTGGAAGACAACGCCGCAGGCGGTGTCCGGGTAGCGATGATCCTTCATCCGGTTCGAGATGACTTCGGCAACAGCCAGCTGGCCTTCGAGAGGCTCGCGGGCCGACTCATAATAGACAGCCTGCGCCATGCACATCAGCTCGGAGTCGATGGTCTCGGCGCGCTGGATCTGATCGGTGCGGAACGAAGCGAGCGTTGCGAGCGCCGCGCCATCGCGGTCGCGCATCGCATAACGGCTCATGGAAGAATCTGTGTCACGCTTCAGCGTGTACTCGACCGTGCGCAGCCAGGGCGTGTCGAGAAGGGCCGGCGTGTGTTCGTCGGTGCGCACGGCAAGGCCGGCATCCTGATACATCGCGAAGCGTTCGGCTTCGGCGCGGTATTCAGCTTCGGCGCGCAGGCTGGACTGTTCGTGTGAGATGACCGGCAGCGATACCGTGGCGGTCACCGCACAGACGGCAACCATCCCGCCACGAATGAAGACTTCGCGCTGTTCCTGGTCAGTCATACCTAGCCACCACCGTTTGAGCTTTTCACGCAGCCCATTCAGGGTGGCCAGACTCGTCTGGCTTGGTTGAAGAAACCTTAACATCACCGATCCTCTTTACCCGGCCGACGGTTATGTTCCGTCTTGTGACCCGAGCATTTCAGGTTAGTACGCATTTCGAGGACCGAACGCGTCCCGCAACACTCCGTCAGGAGCACGCGGGATTTGGCCCACCCGTCGCTATCTAGCAATAAATCAGCCAACCTTCTGAGTGACAAAGTCGAAAGGCTCGCGCCCGGGTGGACGGCGCGGGTTCAGGCAATTTCACGGAAATTGCGTTCAAACCATTGAATTATAAGAGTTTTCAGAGCGAACAGGGTGCAACCCTGGCGATTCGCAAGGCGCCTGTGTGTTGCTGAAAAACAACACCCAAGCGCCTCCGAATTTGGCGGGTTTTGCTTAATTTGAGCCGTCTTTGAGCGCCGCCTGTGCCGCTGCAAGACGCGCAATCGGCACGCGGTAGGGCGAACAGGAGACGTAATCGAGCCCTGCCCGGTGGCAGAATTCGACCGAAGCAGGGTCGCCGCCATGCTCGCCACAAATTCCGAGTTTGATGCCCGGACGGGTGCGGCGGCCACGTTCAGCGGCCATCTTGACCAGCTCGCCCACGCCTTCCTGGTCGAGCGTGACGAAGGGGTCTTTCTCGTAGATGCCCTTCTCCGAATAGACCTGCAGGAAGCGGCCCGCATCGTCGCGGCTGATGCCGAGAGTCGTCTGTGTCAGGTCATTCGTGCCGAAGGAGAAGAAGGCCGCAGACTGAGCAATCTCGCCCGCCTGCAGCGCGGCGCGCGGCAATTCGATCATGGTGCCGACCGTATAGTCCACCGTGGTACCGGTTTCCTTGAAGACGGTCTGCGCGGTGGCATCGACCAGCGCCTTGAGGATTGCCAGCTCGCGCTGCGTAGCGACCAGCGGGATCATGATTTCCGGCACCGGCTTCAGGGCACCTTCCCTGGCGACATTGACCGCCGCTTCGAAGATGGCGCGGGCCTGCATCTCGTAGATCTCGGGATAGGTGATGCCGAGGCGGCAGCCGCGGTGGCCCAGCATCGGGTTCGACTCGTGCAGGTCATGCGCGCGGCGACGCAGCTCGTCGGCATTGATACCGGAGGCCTTCGCCACGTTGTCGATGTCTTCATCCGTGTGCGGCAGGAACTCGTGCAGCGGCGGATCCAGCAGGCGGATGGTCGCCGGACGGTCGCCCAGGATGCGGAAGATTTCCTCGAAGTCCGAACGCTGCATCGGCAGCAGGCGGGCCAGTGCCTCACGGCGGCCCTTCTCGTCATTCGACAGGATCATGGCGCGCACGGCAGGGATGCGCTCTTCGTCAAAGAACATGTGTCCGGTGCGGCACAGGCCAACGCCTTCGGCGCCGAACTCGACGGCCGTGCGGGTGTCGAGCGGGGTTTCTGCGTTGGCGCGCACCTTCAGGCGGCGAGCCTTGTCGGCCCAGCCCATCAGCTCGCCGAAATCACCGGACAGGTCCGGCTTGATCAGCTTCACGGCGCCCGCGATCACGCGGCCGGTGCCGCCATCGATGGTGACGACATCGCCCTTCTTGAACTTGCGGCCACGGACGGAAAACTCGCCGCGCGCATGGTCGATCTTGAGGTCGCTGGCACCGCAGACGCAGGGCCGGCCCATGCCGCGTGCCACAACAGCCGCGTGGCTG
>JBGSKU010000359.1:0-9216 GCA_041741055.1 Hyphomonas sp. | reverse complement strand
GTGCGCTCGCCATGGGCGTCACCAGCCTCATCGGCAAACTCACCGGCACGATTGTCTGAGTTCCGGATGCAAAAACGCCCGGCCAGAGCCGGGCGCTTTGATCGCGGTTTCCCGCAAAAACAGCAGATGGCGCGAGTGACGGGGCTCGAACCCGCGACCTCCGGCGTGACAGGCCGGCACTCTAACCGACTGAGCTACACCCGCGCATTTCTGGCCGCCCCTTCGGGCGAAGCGCCTCTCTAATCGCGTCGCTGGGCCGGGTCAAGCGGTCCTGTTGCGTGCCTTGCAGTGCCCCGGAACCGACAGAATCCTGCCTTTTGTCCTTCAGCTGCCATTCAACCGACATAGTATTTACCCATGTGCTAGCGAGACCCAGAGAGGGATTCGGATCATGAAGCGTATCGCCCTGATTGCAGGCGGAATTTTTGTAGTGTTGATCGGCGTGGCGCTGACCGTACCCTTCCTGATTCCAAAATCCGTGTACCGGGCCCAGATCGAGCGCGCCGCTGGCGAGGCGCTGCAGCGCAAGGTCACCCTGGACGGCGACGTGCGCCTGTCCCTGTTCCCCCGCATAGCGGCCAGTGTCGGCGGCATGAAGGTGGCGAACCCTGAAGGCTTTACGGGCCCCTACATGATCGAAGCCGGCGAATTGCGCGGCGCCGTGAAATGGGCGCCGCTGCTGTTCGGCCAGCGCGTCGAGGTCCACGAGCTCGCCTTCATCGATGCCTCTGTGTCGCTGGAAAAGAAGGCGGACGGCACCACCAACTGGGTGCTCGAGGAAGCCGAGCCCGCACAACCCGGCACGGCCAAGGGCGGCGGCTTCAACGGCGCGGTCGAACACCTGCGCCTCGAAAATGCCAGCCTGACCTATCAGGATGACGAAGCGGGCACCCGCTACGAACTGCGCGAACTCGACCTGACCGCAGCGATGACCTCGCTGTCGGAACCCTTCAAACTCGACGCCGAGGGCCTGTTCCAGGGCCAGCGCTTCGACATCGCCGCCAATCTCGACTCGCTCGAAGCCGCCACCAGTGGCAAGCCGGCGCAGCTGGTCGCGACGATCGGCACCGCCTTCATCAAGGCGCGCTATGACGGCGCCATCACGCTGGGCGACGTGCCCACGCTGGATGGCACATTCAATGTCAGTTCGGAGGCCATCAGCTCGCTGCTCGACTATGCCGACATCGAAGTGCCCTACGACATTTCCAAGCTCGGCAAGATCAATGCGGAAGGCGACGTGGCGGGCGCCTTTGAAACGCTCGCGATCAGCGTCAAGAAATTCACCCAGTCCTCGGACCTCGCGAAAACCAGCTTCACCGGCAAGATCAATCTCGGCCCCACGCCGACCATCGATGGCAAATTCTCGTTCGACGCGCCGAAGATCGACGCGCTGACAAAGTTCGCCGCGCTGGAATTGCCGGTGAACGTGGCGCCGCTCGGCGCGCTCGATGTTGAAGGCACACTGAAAGGCGCGCTGACCGAGCCTGCCCTCGCCTTCGAGAAGCTGCGCGTGAAGGGCGCCCTGATCAACGCCAACTATACCGGCGGCGTCTCGCTCGGCGCCGTGCCGGCCCTCGACGGGAAGCTCAGCTTCGATACGCCGAAAGCCGGCGAGCTGGCCAGGCAGCTGAACGTCGATGTGCCTGCAGCCGCAGCGCTGGAGAAGGTCAACTTCAGCGGCAATCTCGCGGGGCCTGCTGACGCGCTGAAGCTCACCGGCATCGACTTCAAGCATGACGGCGACCTGCTGAAGGCCAACTATTCCGGCGAAGTCGCCCTCGCGGACCCTGGCGCGCTGAAAGGCAAGCTGACGGCCTCGAGCGACCAGCTGCGCGCGCTGCTCGCGGCAGCCGACATCGAAATGGAGCCGGGCAGCACGCTGCAGACCTTCGCAGCGACCGGCGATGTGAGCGGTACGTTCACGAACATTGCGCTCAGCGCGCTCGACCTGAAACTCGACAACATCACCGCCAAGGGCAATGCCGGGATCGACCTGTCAGGGCCGAAGCCGCGCCTGACCGGCAAGCTGAACATGGGGTCGCTGGATCTCTCGCCGTTCCTCGCCCCGTCGGAGCAGAAGGCCAAGCCGGCGCAGCCACTGCAGGCCTGGAGCAAGGACAAGCTTGACCTTGCCGGCCTCTCCGCTGCGGACGCCGACCTGCAGATCACGACCACCCAGATCACGCTCGGCAGCGTCAAGCTGACAGACGCGGCGCTGACGGCAAAGCTGACCGACGGCAAGCTCGCTGCCGACCTGTCGAAGTTCAAGGCGTTCGGCGGCAACTGGGAAGGCCGGATGACGGTCGATGGCGCCTCGTCCGTGCCGGCGATCACGTTTGCCATGCAGGGCGACAGCGTCGCGATGTCGAGCCTGCTCGGCACGCTGGCCGGCTTCGAAAATCTCGCCGGCACCGGCGCGTTCAAGGTCGACGCCACGACGCGCGGCGACTCGCTCGACGCACTGATGCGGGGGCTCACCGGCGAAGTCTCCACCAATCTCAGCGAAGGCGCCCTCAAGGGCCTCAACGTCACGCAGATGGTGCGCAGCGCCCAGACGCTTCAGCAGGCGTTTGCGACCGGCAAGCTGAACACGATCGACTTCCGCAGCGTCCTCTCGCCGACGGCAGAGACAGACTTCACCAAATTCGACAGCATACTGAAGATCGAGAATGGCGTCGCCAATGTCGACCTCCTGAAACTGATCAGCCCAGCCCTTGGTATTGATGGCACGGGCAGCATCGATATCGGCGGACAGAAGCTCGACCTGCGCCTCGCCACCGCCATCGACAAGACGGGCAAGGGCCAGGGCGCCGTGGTTCAGCTGAACGGCATTCCGGTGCCGGTGCGCCTGTCGGGCAGCTGGAACCAGCTGAAGGTGACGCCGGACTTCTCAGGCGTTCAGGCGGCGCTGGAGGCTGAGCTGAAGGGCCGGCTGGTCGATCAGGTCACCGGCCGGGCCGGCGACAGCGCTGCAGGTGTTCTGGGTACGGTGCTCGGCGTTCCGCCGAAAACGACGACCGGCACAGGCACGACAACGGAGCCTGCCACGGGCGACGGCGCGACCACGACACCGGCTGAGGCGACACCGCCCAAGACGACCGAAGAGACGCTCGAAGATGCGGCCGAGAAAGCAGCCATCGATGCCCTCGGCGGCCTGTTCGGACGCAAGCCGAAACCTGCGCCCACGCCCGATCCCGAGCCAGAAGACCCGGCGCCGGACGAGACGCCTTAACCGGCCGTTCCACTTTTCCAGTCGGAGAAGGACAGGACCTTGTCGTCGCCATCCTGAACCTCGTGCGCGAGATGCCCGAGTTTCGACGCTGGCCGCTCGGCGCGCGGCCGCACGTCGATGATATGCGCCAGGTTGTCCAGCGGCTGGGCGCGGCTCACGAAGAATCCCAGCAGCTCGTCGCAGCCGTGGTCACGCAGGAAGTCCGCCTGGTAGAGCGTCTCGACGCCTTCGGCTGTGCACCGCATGCCAAGTGACTTGGCGAGGTTGAGCGTGGCCTCCGTGATCGCCCGGCTG
This sequence comes from Hyphomonas sp., assembly GCA_041741055.1. Classification (GTDB taxonomy): domain Bacteria; phylum Pseudomonadota; class Alphaproteobacteria; order Caulobacterales; family Hyphomonadaceae; genus Hyphomonas. The sequence goes on along the minus strand of JBGSKU010000359.1, from coordinate 5,690 downwards.
TCCTGGCGGGACTCAATGTCCTTCACGAAGCTCTTGTCGATCTTGATCTTGTCGAACGGGAACGAGCGCAGGTAGCTCAGCGACGAATAACCGGTTCCGAAATCGTCCAGCGCGATACGCACGCCCAGATCGCGGATCTGGTGCAGGCGTTTCAGCGTGAATTCGGTGTCGGTCATCAACACGGATTCGGTGATTTCCAGCTCGAACCGGTTCGGCGCGATATTGTTGGTGGCCAGCGCGTTGACGATGGTCGAGATCAGCGTTGCCGAGTGGATCTGCAAGGGCGAGAGGTTCACCGCGACCTTCACATGTTCCGGCAGGCGGGCAGCTTCAGCCAGCGCGGCGCGGATCACCCATTCGCCCATGCGTGTGATCAGGCCGTTGTCTTCGGCGAGGTTGATGAACTCGTCCGGGAACACGAGCCCGCGCGTCGGGTGCTGCCAGCGCAGGAGCGTTTCGGCGCCGATCATCTTGTGCGTGCGCGCATCGACCAGCGGCTGGAAGTACACGCGCAACTCGTCCTGATCGATGGCGCGCTCAAGTTCGTTCTCGGTCTGCATCCGCTGCTGGGCGGTCGCTTCGAGCTGTGAGGTGAACAGGCACCATTGGGCCTTGCCGGTGCGCTTTGCGTCATAGAGCGCCAGGTCGGCGTGTTTGAGGATCAACCGTGTATCGGTCGTGTACGCATCAAATATTCGAACGCCGAACGACGCGGAGCAATGTGCGGTCGAGCCCCAGATGTTGTAAGGCGTGCGCATGTGTTCGGTCAGGCGGTGGAAGAAGTCTTCCAGGGCGCCGCCGGCCGGGCGTTCCACGATCAGTGCGAACTCGTCGCCGCCGAGTCGGGCCACCATGTCGGTTTTCTCGACGATCTCATTGATGCGCCCAGCCACCTGACGCAGCAGCTCGTCACCGGCCGGATGGCCCAGCGTATCGTTGACCCATTTGAAATTGTCGAGATCCATCCAAAGCAGCGCGCGTACCGTGTGCGGCGCTGGCGGTTTGCGGACGATCTTCTCGAGGTGTTCCTGCATCGTGACGCGGTTGGGCAGACCGGTCAGCCCGTCATAGTGCGCCATGTGCGCCATACGGTCTTCGATCTGCTTCGACTGGGTGATGTCGGCGGCCACGCCGCGGAAGCCGCGGAACTGGTTGCCTTCGAAGATCGGTTTGCCGGTCAGCGACACCCAGCTTTGCTCACCGCCCGCACCGCGCACTTCCAGCACGATATCGCGGAAGCCCTGCTCGCGCTTCATGGCGGTTTCGAGAACCTTGCGCGACTCGTCTGACACGAACAGGCTCTGGAGCGATGCGCCTTTCTTCATGAATCCGGCGCTGTCGGAGCTGGTGTCGATCACCAGCGGAATGTCTTCCAGCATACCGTCGCTGTCGGTCTGCCATAGCCAGTCGGACGTGCTTTCCTCGAAGTCGCGCAGCAGAAGGCCGATCAGTTCGGATTGTTCGTTCACGGCCGCTTCGCCGAGGTGCTGGTCCACGAACTGGCGGTAGGACCAGCGCACCGCGAACACAAGGATCGCCATGTAGACGATGAGCAGGACGGAGATGAACTGGTAGGCTGCATCCTGCTGGAACTGCATCGACAGGATCAGCCCGACGCCGACCGGAATCGTGAAGGACAGCGCCGCGTCCGGGATGTGTGACAGGAGGAACGCGCCGGCGAACATCATGCCCGCCATCACGATCCCCATCACCATCTGGCCCTGGGTATCGGCAGAGCTCATCACCACGAGCGGCGCAACCGCCCAGAGGAATCCGTTCAGCGTCGCACCGCGCGCGAGGGACTCGAGCTCCTTTTCGGATTCGCGCGCCACGTGGCGGCGCAGCCGGGACTGGATCGCATTCTGGGCCAGCGCGTAGACCGAGAATGCCGCTACGCATCCACCCCATAGCCACAGCAGGTTGCCCACCATCGATTCGCGGAACGTCAGCAGGATCACCGCCGCATTCAACAGGTTGGCCAACACGATGACCATCACGATGCTGCGATAGGATTCGAGCTGCTTGGTCTGCAGGCTGGACAGATGCTTGTCAGGGATGACAGCGGCCCTGGACAATGAGTCCCTTCTTGTGCGTTGCGGTTCCGGCACGGATTTCTGCAGCATCTGAAAACGATCTCCGGCCCTGTTGGTCGGGCCCTCTTGGAGATCATGGGTACCAGTCCAGAGTGAATTTGACGCTTTACGCCGGTCGGAACTTGTCGACCGCGCGTTTACGACTCATTCAGGAACAGTCATCCGGAGGATGGTTTTTTCAGTACGTTTCGGCCAGTACATACTCGATCGTCTGGCCCCGGGCCTCGAAGGCGAGTTTTACCCAGCGCCCGCTATCGTCGTACCAGAGATCGACGTCGATGGCGGAATCAAGCCGGTAATGCGTCGCCTCGATCATCCGGCCTGCCGCCTCGATCCTGTCGCGCCCCTTGCGCGAAACATCGACGTTCAGGATCTCGCCGTCTTCAGTGGAGAGCAGCTTGTCGGCCTGGGTCTGGACAAAGTTCCAATGGCTGGCGGGAACGATGTCCGCCGGGGCCAGGCCCTTGAAGTCACTGCCATCGACCCGCAGCACGTCACCGTCCCGCCGGGCCGACACCGCGCGCTTGTCGCCGTCCTGAACAACCGCGCCGCGCACGCCCAGCAGCTTGTCGCCCAGCCAGGTTTCCGTGGCATCCAGACTGTACCGGAACAACGTGACCGGCCCCAGTCCGGCCTTCAGCGAGACACGCGTGCGCGCCGTCAGGGTGCCATCCGGGGCCGTCTCGAACGCCACCGAATGGCTGCCAAAGGCCTTGCCCTCCCTCAGCACATCGAACCGGATGACATCTCCGGCCTTGGGTCGCCAGCGGTCGCCCGTATCGGCCGCAGCGCCGCCCACGCAGACGATCGCCAGACAGGTCAGTGACAGCAGGGTGCGCAAGAGCATGGCTTCAGTCTCCGATATGCTGGGGTCCGGCCGCGGAGTCCGGTTCCGTCGGGTAAGTTCAGTACGTCTCACACCACCAGTTGGATCAAATCGCCGCCATGCGATTGCCGCAGGCGCATTCGACCCCTAAGTCTGGACCAGCCCCGGAATCGACACAGGAAAAGCCCCCGAATGACCGTCCACAGCTCGATCATCGACCTGATCGGCAATACGCCGCTCCTGCGCCTCAAGGGCGCGTCGGAAGCCACGGGGTGCGAGATTCTCGGAAAGTGCGAGTTCCTGAACCCCGGCCAGTCCGTGAAAGACCGCCCTGCCCTGGGCATTGTGCGTGAGGCCGAAGCGGCAGGCCTGCTCAAGCCGGGCGGCACCATCGTCGAAGGCACCGCCGGCAATACCGGCATCGGCCTCGCCCTTGTCGGCAAGGCGCTCGGCTACCGGGTCGTCATCGTCATGCCGCGCACCCAGAGCCAGGAGAAGAAAGACGCGATCCGCCTGCTCGGCGCCGAACTGATCGAGGTGGACGCGGTTCCCTATGCCAACCCGAACAACTACGTGCGCTATTCCGGCCGGCTCGCCGAAGAATTGGCGGCGAGCGAACCGAACGGCGCGATCTGGGCGAACCAGTTCGACAACCAGGCCAACCGCCGGGCCCACTATGCCACGACCGGCCAGGAAATCTGGCAGCAGACCGGCGGCAAGCTGGACGGCTTCATCTGCGCCGTCGGCTCCGGCGGCACACTGGGCGGCGTCTCCCTCGCGCTCAAGGAAAAGAACAAGAAGATCCAGATCGGCATCGCCGATCCCGGCGGCGCGGCGCTCTACGAGTATTACAAGAATGGCGAGCTGAAGGCCGAGGGCACCTCGATCACCGAAGGCATCGGTCAGGGCCGCATCACGGCAAATCTCGAAGGCATCGAAGTCGACAAGGCCTACCGCATCAGCGATGACGAGGCGCTCACGATCCTGTTTGATCTGGTTGAGCATGAAGGCCTTTGCCTCGGCGGCTCGGCCGGCGTCAACGTCGCAGGTGCCATCCGGCTCGCCAGGGATCTCGGGCCCGGCCACACGATCGTGACGATCCTCTGCGACTACGGCAACCGCTATCAGACAAAACTGTACAATCCGGAATTCCTGCGCGGAAAAGGATTGCCCGTTCCAGCCTGGATGGAGAAATAGACTTATGGAAAACGGTGATCCTCTCGTCAGTGCCGAATGGCTGCTCGCCAATATCGAAGCGCCCGACCTGCGTGTGGTGGACGCCACCTGGTTTGCGCCGTTCACCAATCCGCCGGAAACCGGCCGTCAGGCCTGGATGCGCGGGCATATCCCGAAAGCGGTGCACTTCGATATCGACGATATTTCGGACACCTCCTCGCATCTTCCGCACATGTTGCCGGATGCCGTGAAGTTCTCCTCGCGTGTGCGCCGCCTCGGCGTCGGCGACGGGAACCGCATCGTCATCTACGACCAGAACAACTTCTTCGCCGGCGCCCGTGCCTGGTGGATGTTCCGCGTGATGGGCCATGAGGAAGTGCTGGTTCTCGATGGCGGCCTGAATGCCTGGGTCGAGGCCGGCGGCGAGATTGACGACATGCCGCCGATATCCAGTGAGCGCCACTTCACCCCTCGCGTGCGCACCGACCTCGTGATGGACGCCAAGGCGCTCGAAACCCTAGTCGGCACTGCACGGACCACGATCATCGATGCCCGCCCGGACGGCCGCTTCTTCGGCCGCGACCCTGAACCCCGCGCAGGCCTGCCCTCGGGCCATATCCCCGGCAGCATCAACCTGCCCGGCAGCCAGCTGCTGGCGGGCGATGGCCGAATGAAATCAGCCGCCGAACTGAAGAAACTGTTCAAGGACCCGCACGCGCCTACGGTCACCACTTGCGGCTCCGGCGTGACGGCCGCCATCACCGCGCTGGCCCTTGCCCGGTTGGGCAATTTCGATGTCGCGGTCTACGATGGTTCGTGGACGGAGTGGGCGTCAGACCCCTCCCGGCCGATTGCGACGGGTCCATGAACAAGGACGACGCCGCCCCGGAGACGCGCCTGATCCATACGCGCGCCGCACGGCTTGGCCGTGTCACCGTGAACCCGCCGGTCGAGCGAGCCTCGACCGTGCTGTTCCGCGACGAGGCCGGGCTCTATGGCGCCAAGCCGACCTATGGCCGGATGGGGCTGACGGTTCACCGCGAACTGGAATCCGGCATGTGCGAGCTGGAGGGCGCCCAACATGCCCGTCTCGCGTCCAACGGCCTGCAAGCCTGCGCGCTGGCCATCACGGCTTGCGTCTCCTCAGGCGACCATTTGCTGTTTCCGGACTGCTCCTACGGGCCCACGGCCCGCTTTTGCGAAAAGCGGCTGCGTGAGACAGGTGTCGAGGCGGACCGGTATGATCCCCGCATCGGCGCCGGCATCGAAGCCTTGTTCAAGCCGAACACGAAGGCCGTGTTCATTGAATCCCCCGGTTCGCTGACCTTTGAGGTCGGCGATGCGCCCGCAATCATCGCCGCTGCCAAGGCCCGGGGCATACGGACGATCTGCGACAACACCTGGGGCGCGGGCCTGCTGCACCAGCCCCTGGCGCTGGGCGCGGATATCTCGGTTCAGGCGCTCACCAAATACGTGGTCGGCCATGCGGACGCTTTCGGCGGCGCAGTGATGACGCGCGATGCGGGGCTCGCCGGCCGGATTGCCGCGACCTCTGAAGAGTGGGGCATCGGTCTTGCGCCGGATGATGCCTATCT
>JBGSKU010000358.1:0-2241 GCA_041741055.1 Hyphomonas sp. | reverse complement strand
GCGCGGCCTTGGCGCAGGCGCCCATCAGGCCGACGCCGCCCCCGCCATAGACCAGCCGAATGCCGCGCCCGGCAAGTTCCCGGCCAAGGTCTTCGGCCAGGCGGATATATTTGGCATTCACGGCGCTGGATGCGCCGCAATAGACGCAAATGGAGCCGAGCCGGGGGTTCGAGAGGGATTTTTGCATATCGTCCATGATACCTTGAAGCTAGGGTGCATCGAAGGCGACCGCCAGCCTGATTCTCAGGTGCCCCGTTTGCAGGTCCTGCCAAACCGGTCGATACATTGACGATGACCTATCTCAATATAAAGGCTGCTGTTTCCGGGCTCCTGATAGCGGCAATCTCGGAGATTGCGCGCCGCTTTCCGTCATTTGGCGGACTTGTGGCATCGCTGCCATTTTTCCTGATCTTTCCGGCACTGCTGGAGCGGAACGTGAGTTTCTGGTTGGCCGTGCTTGCCGCGAGCGGCGTCACGATTATCCTCTATGGCTTCGCCATGTGGCTGGCGTCCTCTCTCGGCATCACATTCAAGTAGGAACAGCCATGAGACTGTTTCCGGCCGCCTTGCTGTTTGCTGCCCTATGCCTGCTCGCCTTTCCGGGTATGGCGCATGCGCACGCGGTGGCCGAGGGTGACAAGGGGTATATTCAGGAAATCACGGGCGCACATATCCTGCCGTTCCTCTATCTCGGCGCCAAGCACATGGTGACCGGCTATGATCACATCCTTTTCCTGCTGGGCGTGATCTTCTTCCTCTACCGGATGAAGGATATCGGCATCTATGTCAGCCTGTTTGCCATCGGCCATTCGACCACGATGCTGGCTGGCGTCTTCTTCAACTTCGGCATCAACAGCTACATCATCGATGCGGTCATCGGCTTCTCGATCGTCTACAAGGCGCTCGACAATCTCGGTGCGTTCCAGCGCTGGTTCGGGTTCCAACCGGATACGAAAGCCGCAACACTCATCTTCGGCTTCTGCCATGGCTTTGGCCTCGCGTCGAAGATCATCGATTACGAGATTTCTCCCGATGGTCTGCTGCCCAACCTTCTTGCCTTCAACGTTGGCGTCGAGATCGGCCAGTTGCTGGCGCTCGGCGCGATCCTGATTGCGATGGGATACTGGCGCCGCACGGCCGGGTTCCTGAAACACGCCTATACGGCCAACGTGCTGATGATGACGGCCGGTTTCGTGCTGGTCGGGTATCAGCTAACCGGCTATTTCGTTTCCTGAGAGGATCGTCATGTACAATTCCGACCTGCCCTCCCGCGCCGATCTTCCGTCCACGAAGCAATTGGTCCGCTCGACCCTGATTGCGGCGGGTGTGGCCGTTGTCATTCTGGTCACGGCGGTGCTGCCCGGCGAATACGGCGTCGACCCGACCGGGATCGGCCGCATTCTGGGCCTCACCCAGATGGGCGAGGTGAAGCAGCAGCTCGCCGCAGAGGCAGAGGCCGATGCCCCCGCCGCGCCGGCAATTGCGGAGACGGCGTTGGCCCCTGAGGCTGTGGCTCCGGACGTGGCGGAGGCTGCGCAAGCTGAGGAGATTCCCGCGTGGCGCGATGAAGTCACCCTGACGCTGGCGCCGGGCGAAGCGGCGGAAGTCAAACTGGTGATGAAAGCCGGCGAGACAGCGGCCTATGCATGGACGGCCAAGCGCGGCGTCCTGAATTCGGACCTCCACGGCGACGGCAAGGGCGGGCTGGAAACGTCCTATCGAAAGGGCCGGGCGGAAGCGTCCGACTCGGGCGACCTGACCGCCGCATTCGACGGCGTACACGGCTGGTTCTGGCGCAACCGGGGCGATGCGCCCGTCGAACTCCAGCTGCAGGTGAAGGGGCAGTATGCCGAGGTTAAGCGGGTTCTGTGAACCCCGGGATCTGAATTCGCCGGGAGTGGGTTTCGCTTTTGAACGTTCCGCGCCATATGGCGGGGATGAGTTCTTCTGCACACGCCTCTGCGGCGCCCGAAAATCATGACCGGATCGACAGCGCCGATGGCGGCCTCTGGGCCTCCATCCTCAGGATCCTCAAGCTGCTCGCGCGGCCCGAACTGGCCAAATGGCGCGTCGTCATGGCGCTCGCCGTGCTGCTCACGCTGGCGGCCTCGGTGCTGGAGGTGGTCTCGCCGCTGGTCATGGGGCATGCCATCAATCAGGTCGCGGACAAAGGGCCGGCCGGCGGCTTCGCTGTTGCCGCCCTGTGGCTGACCTACGGCCTCGCCATCCGTTTCCTCGCCG
>JBGSKU010000357.1:0-6904 GCA_041741055.1 Hyphomonas sp. | reverse complement strand
TTCGACTTGCATGTGTTAGGCCTGCCGCCAGCGTTCGTTCTGAGCCAGAATCAAACTCTCAAGTTGAGTGTTGATCTGACGATCCGTCCATTGGAATATGGACGGTTACTATTGCTGTTAAGCATAAGTATTGCGTTCTTTGACGAGAAACCCTTTTAGCAAAGACCAGGTCGAAACCTGATCGATGGAAAAAAGAATTCTCTCAAGAAACACATTCGTCGTGATCGTATTGGACATCTCGCGATGTCCGCAAGCCGTCACGCCGCCTGCGTTTCTCTTCCTATCTCTTACGATGTCAAACAGCTGGAGCGAGGCTCCGGAAGTGTTTGCCTGAACCGCTTTGGTCCCGGCGAAGTCGCGGCTTATATGGGCCGCATTTTACCCCGTCAACACCCTTTTTTCGCTCTTCTGCAGATCAGTGGATTAACCACAAGGCCTGCCGTTTTTAGAGCGAACAGAACTCTTACACCGATTGTCTCGGCCTAAAAATTCAGGCGTTCTGAGGAACCGCACATATAGCCGCTGTTCGGGGGAAAGGGCAAGCCCTTTTCTTCCAAGAGGCGACCATCTGGAGGTCTTCCGCGTCACAAGCCCTTGGGCCGGTTCAGCGAAGTGCGCGGAATACTCGCGTGCGGCACAGGCCGCAAGCCCTTTATGTGTGAATTTCACAGGTTAGGTGCGATTTCCTGCCGGAAGTCAGTATTGGGTCGACAAATACGACTTCATGGCTTCGGCTTCGGCCTGAGTTTCGGCGATTTTCCACTTCACAAGGTCGCCGATCGAGATCACGCCCGTCAGGCGGCCACTCTGGATCACCGGCAAATGCCGGATGCGGCGGTCGGTCATTGTCTGCAGCGCTTCGTCCACCGGCGTCTCTGAATACACCGTCACGACCGCGCGGGTCATCGCGCCGCCCACGGGCATGTCCAGCGCTTCTGCGCCCTGGCGGGCCACCTGGCGCACGATATCGCGCTCCGACAGCACACCGATGATCTGGCCATCGCGCCCGAGCGCCACCACCGCGCCAATCTTCTTTTCGTCGAGCAATTGCGCCGCCTCGCGCAAGGTATGGTCTTCCTTGAGGGTCACAACAGAATGGCCCTTATGATTCAGGATCTGCTCGACAATCATGACTGTGGGCCTCCCGTCCCGGCGGCACGCGCTCCTTTGGAGTCGCCGGCCAGCACGAAAGATAGCATAGCCCCTGCCCCGAATCGACCGGGATCTGAGCCCTCAGGCCTGGCGGGCCTCCATCACCCAGAGAATCGCCCGCATGCACAGGGCCCCGCCGAAGTAGCCGCCGACATGCGCCTGCCAGGCAATGCCGGAGCCCAGCAGGCTCGGACCGATGAACGCGAACAGCGCATTGGCGACAACGAACAGGGCGCTGACGACCGCGAAATTCCGGGTGAACAGCCAGCGGTGCGGCCCCTCGCGCAACAGCAGCACCGCTGCCAGAAGTCCGCTGATTCCCCCGGACGCTCCGACCGCCGCCTGCCCCTCAGGATAGTTCGCGGCAACATAAACAAGGCTGCTGAAGATCTGTGATACGAGGAACAAGCCCAGCAGCACCCCGGACGCTGCAGGCTCACGGGCGGGCCAGATCCGCCGGAAGATCTCCAGCAACGGCTTGGCGAGCGCCACCAGAAATGCCGCATTCAGGATCACATGCATCCAGTCCCCGTGGATGAACCCGCTCGCCACGAGGGGAAGGAAGGCCTCCAGGCCGTTGGCGTAGCCGGGCAAGCCATCCAGCGAAACGCCGCCTGCCGGCGCCCAGAACCGCTCCGGAAACAGGGCTCCATAATAGAAGACCGCGTTCTGCAACGAATCGGGAAGCAGGATCCGGATCAGGTGCGCCCCCACAAGGACCAGCGCGAACGCCGCGACGGGCCAGGGCGCATTGATGATCGGCGGTTGGCGTGTCGACATCGGCGTGGCGGCTCCTTGCGCGGCGCCCCGGCGCCTGTTCACCCTGCTATATAGGAAATGAACCTTGTGGGGCCCGCCCCGTCCACACACTTTGCCTACAGACGCATGCGACCTAGTTTCACGACCATGTTGACCCGCGTCCTTCTGGCCATCGCCGCCCTGACTTTCGCGCCGTTCGGTATCTGGTCCTTTCTGGACCCCCTCGGCATGGCTGCCAGCCTCGGCGTGGAGGTTGGCGGCCCCAATGGCGCCTACGAAATGCGCGGCATCTATGGCGGCGTCAGCCTGGCCGCTGCCCTCCTGTGCGCCTCTGGGGCGATCCTGGCGACCATGCGCCGGCCGGCACTCTGGTTCGTCGTGGTTTACATGGGCGGCTACGTCTTCGCGCGCGCCGCGGCGCTGCTTCTCGGACCGCCGCCAACACCGGCTTTCGCCGTTTTCATCGCCTTCGAGACCGGCATGCTCCTGGCTGCCGCTGCTGCCCTGCGCTGGGCGAACCGGTCCTGAAACGAAAGAAGCCCCGCCTTGAGGGGCGGGGCTTCCGTTCGTGAATGGCTCAAACGCCTCAGAAGCGCTTGCGGACCGTGACGCCGAAGGTGCGCGGCTGGTTCGGGTAACCCGAAATCGAGCCGGACTGAGCCACCGACGGGAACGCCACGGTGACATACTCCTCGTCTGTCAGGTTGCGGGCCCAAAGGCTCAATGACAAACCGTTCTCGGTTTCGAAGCCGGCCGACGCGTTGATCAGGCTCACCTCGCGCTCGATTCCGATCAGAGCCTGGTTGGTCGGGCTGTCGAAGTAGGCCGTCGGGCTTTCGTACTGCCAATCGGCCCGCACGAAGGAGTCGAGACCACGTACCTTGAAGAAGTAGGTGGCTGCCGTCGATGTGATCGTTTCGGAGATACCCGAAGGCTGCTGACCCGAGATATCGCCAGACGAAGACGCTTTGAAATCGTCGTACAGCGGATCCTGGAACGTACCCGCGAAGGACAGAAGCAGCGCATCGACCGGGGTCCAGGTCATGTCGACCTCAATACCCGTGTTCGACTGCTTGCCGGCATTGGCCAGTGCGAAACCGGTACCCGTGAACACGTTCGACTGAAAGCCCGAGATCTTCTGATCGAACAGGGCGAGGTTGAACGCGAAGCGGTCAAACTGGGCCTTGACGCCAGCTTCGAGCACCGCCGCTTCTTCCGGTCCCGCATAGCGCGTACCGGTCGTCAGGTTCGGCAAGGCGAGGCCGGCCGTCCGGATCGGCGAGGAGGCTGGCGCCGGAACGCTGGCCGACGAGCCCGGAATGAAGTCGGCCGGGAACGGACGCGAGTCACGCGACAGGTTCCAGGACGTCGCCTTGAAGCCCGTGGCATAGGACACGTAGGTGTTGATGTTGTCGGTCACATCGAACGCGAAGCGTGCCGTGTAGGTCAGGTCGTTGTCATGCGAATGACCGTCCTCGACCGCGTTCGGGAACGTCAGGAACGGCGGCAAGAACTGCAGCGGCGTCAGAGCAAGGAAGGGATTGAAGGTCGGGTCGTTGGCAACAGCCGCCGGAACGCCAACCGCAACACCCAGTGCCACGAGATCGACAGCCGAGAAGGCGTCGGTGTTCACGATGCTTCCGTAGGCATCTTTCTCGTCGTCGGTGTAGTTGACGCCCAAAGTCAGCGTGGTGCGGTCATTGAAGTGGATATCGGTGGTGCCGAAGATCGACTTCGAGGTGTTGTCCTGACCAAACGATTCCGTCAGGCCTTGGCCTTCCAGGCCGAACAGGTTTCCGACGGCGGACGCACCGCCGAGCAGGAATTCGACCGTCGCCAGGTTGTTGGCAGACAGAACGTCCGCATACCCGCGGAAGTCGGCGCCGTAATAGAACTGGTTTTTGATATCCACCGATTCATCAAAGTAGAATGCGCCCAGCATCCAGTCGATCGGTCCATTGCCGGTAGACGAAATACGGAATTCCTGGGTGAGGGTATCGATGTCGGTTTGGTTGGCGTTGCGGCCGATCAGGTCCGCGCTGGTGAAGTCGGAGTCCTGGTTCGTGTCGAGCTTCGAGTTCCGGTAAGCCGTGATCGAGGTGAGCTGGACTTCGCCGAGATCGATATCAGCCTGGAACGACGTGCCCGAGTTGTCGATTTTGTTCGTCGAACCGTAGTTGTAATAGACTTCGTAGCTGAACGGATCTTCGGCAGCGAGGTTGCCACCGAGGGCCTGGACGATTGCGCCCGTCGGGCCGTTGATGACGTTGCCGGCGGCGCAACACACTTCATCGATGACGTCATAGTCGGCCATCAGTCGGAACGACATGTTTTCGTTCGGCTCGAAGAGCAGGTCGCCGCGGAGACCATAGCGGTTGCGCTCGTTCTGGTCCGGACCGTCGCCGAGATCTTCCACGTAACCGTCGCGCTTGTTGTACGTCGCGCTGATCGCGCCGGCGAGGTTTTCAGCGATCGGGCCCGTAACGTAGCCGTTCAGACGGTAGCCGTTGAAGTTGCTGACCGTTGCATCGACGACACCGCCGAACTCATATTGCGGCTTCTTGGTCACGACCGAGATCACACCCGCCGACGCGTTCTTGCCGAACAGGGTCGACTGCGGACCACGCAGCACCTCGACCCGCTCGATGTTCGGAAGGTCCGAAATCTGCGAGCCGGAACGCGAACGATACACGCCGTCAATGAACACGCCGACCGAAGGCTCGATGCCGGCGTTGTTGGCGCCGTTGCCGAAGCCGCGGATCACGAAGTTCGTGTTGGCCGACGACTGAAGCTGGCCCACCGACAGGGACGGGACAATCGACTGCAGGTCGTTCAGGTCAACGATGACCGCGCGCTCGATCGTGGCGTTATCGACAACCGAAACGGCAATCGGAACGTCCTGCAGGGTCTGCTCGCGTTTGGTCGCAGTGATGGTGACGGTCTGCAGCGTGCGCGAGTCGTCCTGGGTTTCTTCCTGGGCGATGGCGGGGGCGGCGAGTGAGGTCAGCGCGGTGATGCCGGCGCCAAGGCAAAGCACGGCTTTAAGGCCGCTGGCGCGGCCTTTGGTCGAATTTACAGTAAACACTCTGAATTTCCTTCCTGGGAGTTTGAGCTGAAACGGTGTCCGAGACAGGTTTTCACAGTTGCGAATCCCGTCTTCTTGTATTTTTGGAAAGGTAAATCAGTCTCCACTTCCATGCGCAAGTATGTGCACTGGCACAAAACCGTAACTCAGCGGCTTATGACAGTTTCGGCGTTCGATTTGTGGAAACTGTTGCAACGGCTGCACACTTCCCTCGGTGTTCCGTGTTGGGACCCCGCATCCGCCCTCCGGAAGTTCGCTCGCCTGTCAGGCGTCATGCCGGTCATACGTCCTCCGCCTGCGCGCGAGGAAAAGCATCCTTGGAGGCGAGACTTTCCCATCCCCGGTGAACCGCGCCGACTGGAATGGATATTGCGATTGGCAGCTCCGGAACGGTCCTTCGGGACCAAGCAAGATTGCCTGGAGTATGCCTTTCATGATCGATCGCTCGATCCACCCCAACACCCGCACCCTGCTGGATGCGTGGCGCCGCATGCAAGCGGATCCCAAATCACATGCCATGTCCGGCCCGGATGCTGGCGATCACGAAAGCCTGATCGACCGCATCTTCGTCATCGAGCAGCGTCAGGATCTGTCCTGGCTCGTGCGCACCGCGGGCACAGCGCTCAACGCCCTCGTGGGACGCAACCTTGTCAACAACAACTATCTCGACCTGTGGACCGGTCCGGACCGCGCCATGATGACCGCCTTTCTGGAAGCGATCCGTTTCGACGGGGCACCCGGCGTCGTGCGCGGACGCGGCGAAACGCTGAACGGCGAGCGGGTAGACCTCGAGATCACGCTGATGCCGCTCAGCGCCGAAACCGGCCGCTCGCCGCGTCTGCGCATGCTCGGCCTCTACCAGACGCTCGGCAATGACCAGATGATGCCAGGCAAACCGGTCTTCCGGCACCGCATTTCGATGCTCGTGCCGCCGGACACCCGCCGCGCGGGCATTCAGCTCCGGCTCGTCGCCAACAACTGACCGCCCCGATCAGGCCGGTGCCATCGACCGCTTCGGCTCGTCCGGCGCCAGTGGCTTGGCGCCGAGGATCAGGTCTGTGGCCTTCTCGGCAATCATGATGGTCGGGGCATTCGTGTTGCCGCCGATCAGCGTCGGCATCACCGACGCATCGACCACGCGCAGGCCCTCGACACCGCGCACCTTCAACTCGCCGTCCACCGGGCTCGACGCCTGGGTGCCCATCGCGACCGTGCCGACCGGGTGATAGATTGTTTCACCCTTGGCCCGGATGAAGGCATCGATATCCGCATCCGACACCACGCCGGCGCCCGGCATGATCTCGCCGGCCGCATAAGGCGCCATCGAGGCCTGGCGGATCACGTCGCGCACCATCTTCACCGACTGGCGCATCGCCCGGCGGTCTTCTTCGGTCGCCAGATAGTTCGGGTCGATAGCCGGATGGTCGAACGGATCAGCCGACTTCAGCTTGACGGTGCCCTTGCTTTCCGGACGCAGCTGGCAGGCATGGATGGTGAACCCGTCCTCCGTCGGCTGATAATTCGCGTGGTCCATCATGATGGCGTTGACCGCGTGCAGCTGGATATCCGGCATTTCCAGGCCGGGCCGCGACTTCAGGAACGCGCCGGACTGCAGGAAGTTGTCGGCGCCCGCGCCGGTCTGGTTCGCGAGGTAACGCAATCCGACGAACAGCTTCTTGATGCCTTTCTGCATGGAGTAGGCCGAGATGGGCTGCGTCATGCGGTTGATCACCGTCACGTCCAGATGGTCCTGCAGGTTCTGGCCGACATTCGGCGAGGCCGCCTTCACGTCGATCCCCAGCGCCTTCAGCGCCGCCGGATCGCCAATCCCGGACAGTTGCAGGAGCTGCGGGGATTGCACCGCACCGGCGCACACGATCACCTCGCGGCTCGCCCGCACGCTGGTGG
>JBGSKU010000356.1:0-7076 GCA_041741055.1 Hyphomonas sp. | reverse complement strand
TGGAAGCCGGTCTTGCCCAATGGGGCGGCGATGCCCCCGGTCGGGGCCGCAGCCTGATCGTGCGCGGCCGAGCGAACCTGCTCGAAGACGCCAAGGCCGCCGAGGATCTCGACCGCGTGCGCCAGCTGTTCAACGAGCTTGAACGCCAGCAGAGCCTGCTGGAAATACTCGACACCACGCGGGGCGCCGAAGGCGTGCGCCTGTTCATCGGGTCGGAGAACAGGCTTTTCCCGCTGTCGGGTTCAAGTGTGATTGTGGCTCCCTATATGGGGGGCACAAAGCAGGTGATCGGGGCACTCGGCGTGATCGGGCCAACACGGCTCAATTATGCCCGGGTTATCCCGATGGTCGATTATACCGCGAAAGTGGTCGGCGAAATCCTCGCTGGCCGGCGCGGCAAGGATGGGAAGTCATGAGCGATACTTCGAACACAGGCGAAACGACGGATATCGAAACCGCCCCCGAGGCTGCGGCCGCCGAAACCCCGGCGCCGGCCCCGACACCCGAAGAGGTGATTGCAACCCTTGAGGCCGAGAAGCGGGAATTGAACGACAAGTTCCTCCGCCTCTTCGCGGACCTCGACAACACCCGCAAGCGCGCCGAGCGCGAAGTGGCCGAAGCGCGCGTCTATGCCATCGGCAAGTTTGCCGCCGACCTTCTCAACGTGGCCGACAATCTCGCCCGCGCCCTCGCCGCCCTGCCGCAGGCGGAGCGCGAAACGCTCACCGACGCGGGCAAGAACCTGCTCGGCGGTATCGAGATGACGGAAAAGGAGCTTCACACGGTCCTGACGCGTTACAATGTCGTGCAGGTGGACGCCGCGCCCGGCGCCCCGTTCGACCCGAACGTGCACCAGGCCGTCGCGCAGATCCCCTCGGACCAACCCGCCGGCACCATCGCCCAGCTTTTCCAACCCGGCTGGCGCATCGGCGAGCGCACCCTTCGCGCCGCCATGGTCGCCGTCAGCGCAGGTCCGGCGAACTAGGGAATGATCTTCCACGCCGTGACGGTGCCGGGCTCCCAGTTGGGGACGATCACGATATCTCCGTACACGTTCAGATCGTTCTGCAGGATGCCGTCCGCCTTGGTGTCGATCACCTTGGTGACCGTGCCGTCTTCGGCGACATGGTAGATCTCGCCCGGCCAACTGGACACGAGGATGCCGCCGCCGGGAATGAGGCCGACGCCGTCGGCATCCTTCATGCTTGTCGCGATCATGGTCTCGTCGCCGGGTCCACGATAGGCGATCAGCTTGCCCTCGGCCATCGTGGTGATCAGCAGCCGGTCACCGTCGCCGAGGATGCCGTTGATGCCCGCCCAGCCTTCGGATGAAGCGAACACCGACGCGCCTTCGGGCGTGATCTTGTGGATCGTCGCGGTGCCGGAATCGGAGACGAGCACATCATCCTTCCACACCGTCATGTCGTTCAGGAAGCCTGCGCCTTCGATCAGCGCCTTGCCTTTCGCTTCGCCCGTTGCCGCGTCAAACATCGCCACGCCGTCCCGGTCTGCGGCGTAGAGGATGCCGTCCTTGACCGCGAGCCCTGCGGGGGCGTCCATGCCTTCCGCGAACTTGGCGGCCGCCACCGTACCATCCGCATTCAGCCGGGAGATATAGCCATTGCCGTCCTTGGCATCTTCCGGACCCGGACCGATGTTCGAGATGAAATAGCTGCCATCCGGCGCCAGCGCCGCCCCCTCCGGCGCCTCGAAGCCCGAGGCGGTCCACAATAGCTCCAGCGAGCCGGGAACAGGTGCGGGCGGCGCGGCATCTTCGGAAGGCACAACGAGTTCCGGCTCAGCCGGCGCTGGCTTGCTGCAGCCGGCCATCACGCCGAGCGAAGCGGCCAGTATCAGAAATGTGCGCATGCGTTTGTCTCCCCGAATGGCGTGTCGGGCAAACTATGGCACGAGTGATGCCTCGGGAGCCAGCCTTCCGGGGCCCCGCGCAGGCTCAGACCTGGCTGCGCCGGTCCATGCCCTGGCGGTCCAGCATCCAGCCCGGATATTCCGGCGCCAGCGCCGAGACCGCATCGAGCGCGGCAAGGTCATCGCTGTCCAGTGCCACATCCAGCGCGCCGAGATTGTCTGCCAGCTGGTCCATCGTCCGCGTGCCAATGATCACGCTGGTCACATGGCCCTGGTGCAGCAGCCAGCCGAGCGCCACCTGCGGCACCGTCGCGCCCTGCTTTCCGGCAATCCGGCGCATCTCGTCGATGATGTCGAACCCCTTTTCCTTGTTCACGGGCGGGAAATCGAAAATCGTGCGGCGCGCATCATTGGGGCCGGCGCCGTCGCGGCTGAACTTGCCGGACAGGAATCCGCCCGCCAGCGGGCTCCACGGCAGGATGGCCAGCTGCTGGTCCTTCGCCATCGGCACGACTTCGCGCTCCAGATCGCGCCCGGCGATCGAGTAATACATCTGGCAGCTTTCGAACCGGGCCAGCCCGCGCCGTTCGGCATAGGCCACCGCCTTCATGATCAGCCAGGCGGGCATGTTGCACAGGCCGACATAACGCACCTTGCCGGACCGGACGACCGCGTCGAGCGCCTCCACCGTTTCCTCGATGGGGGTCAGCGGATCGGTGCCATGCACCTGGTAGAGGTCGATATAGTCGAGGCCGAGGCGCTGCAGGCTCGCATCGACCGCATCAAAAATGTGTTTGCGCGACAGGCCGGAAATGTTGCGGGCCGCCTTTTCGCGCCGCTCGGCCTCGGCCTTCTGCGCTCCGGTCGCATCGTCCGGCACCAGCATCGAGACCCGGCCGAAGACCTTCGTGGCCACGACGATCTCATCGCGCGGTAGCCCGTTATTGCGGATGGCCTGGCCGAGCATGGTCTCGGACACGCCCGCCGAATAGACGTTCGCGGTATCGAAGAAGTTGATCCCCGAATCCCACGCCTTGCGCACCAGCGCATCGGCCTCGTCCTGCTGCTGCTTGCCGATGAATTTCCAGATGCCGCCATCCCCGCCAAAGGTCATGGTGCCGAGGCAGAGTTTCGAGACGACCAATCCGGTTCGTCCAAGTTTCGCATATTTCATCGGGGGCCCCTTGTGCTGCCCCTCCTAGATAAGAACGAAACACGCCGCGTCGAGGCGCTAGCTGGCAAGCCCCATGGGCGGGCCTGTCCGGTCCGGGCTGTCCCAGGCACGTTCGTGCAGCGTATAAGCCGCCGTTTGCACCAGCGGCTCGATCAGGCCGATGGCGAGGGCGGCCTTCCAGTTGCCGGTCAGGGCAAACGCAACGCTGATCGCAACCGTGAAATGCATCAGGCTGTAGGTCAGCGTTTTCAGGGCCGGGCGCGGCAGAAAGGGAAATCTTGGACTCATACGCCTGAAGATGGGTTAGTTGAGAATGATTTTCAAATAGATCCTGCCCGGTTGCGACATAGACGCCGCCAATGACCGGAGCGGCCCAAATGTGCATACGCCCCTTGAGCAGCGGGGTATTCTTCCCATATCGACGACCGAACAGGTGAGTGGATTTAAAACCCGTCTTCACCGCTCAAAACGTGAAACTTGAAAGAGCCATTGGCGGCCGGGGCTGCTGAGCAGACCGAACCCAAACCCCGCGAACGGCAGCTGACAGAAGAGAGAGACAGTATGAGCAAGATCATTGGCATCGACCTCGGCACCACCAACTCGTGCGTGGCCGTCATGGAAGGCGGCGAAGCAAAAGTCATCGAGAACGCCGAAGGCAACCGCACCACCCCCTCCGTCGTGGCCTTCACCGAAAGCGGCGAACGCCTGATCGGCCAGCCCGCCCGCCGGCAGGCCGTCACCAACCCCGATTTCACCTTCTACGCCATCAAGCGCCTGATCGGGCGCACCTTTGACGACCCGACGGCCCAGAAGGACAAGGCGATGAGCCCTTTCGGCATCGTCAAGGCGCCGAACGGCGACGCCTGGGTCAAGGGCCGTGACAAGGACTACGCCCCGCAGGAGATCTCGGCCTTCATTCTCACCAAGATGAAGGAAACCGCCGAGGCCTATCTCGGCGCGAAGGTCACGCAGGCCGTCATCACGGTTCCGGCCTACTTCAACGACGCCCAGCGTCAGGCCACCAAGGATGCCGGCAAGATTGCCGGCCTTGAAGTGCTGCGCATCATCAACGAGCCGACCGCAGCCGCCCTCGCCTATGGCCTCGACAAGTCGGGCAACAAGACGATTGCGGTCTATGACCTTGGCGGCGGCACGTTCGACGTCTCGCTGCTCGAGATCGGCGACGGCGTGTTCGAAGTGCTCTCCACCAATGGCGACACCTTCCTCGGCGGTGAAGACTTCGACCTGCGCATCGTCGACTTCCTGACCAGCGAGTTCAAGAAGGACCAGGGCATCGACCTGAAAGCCGACAAGCTGGCCCTGCAGCGTCTGAAGGAAGAAGCCGAGAAAGCCAAGAAAGAGCTGTCCTCGACCACGCAGTACGAAGTGAACCTGCCCTTCATCACGGCAGACGCGACCGGCCCGAAGCACCTCAACATCAAGCTGACGCGCGCCAAGTACGAAAGCCTCGTCCAGGACCTCGTCGACCGCACGATCGAGCCTTGCAAGAAGGCCCTGAAAGACGCGGGCAAGACCCCGGCGGACATCGATGAAGTCGTCCTCGTGGGCGGCATGACCCGTATGCCGGCCGTGCAGGAAGCCGTGAAGAAATTCTTCGGCAAGGAACCCCACAAGGGCGTGAACCCGGATGAAGTCGTCGCCATCGGTGCGGCGATCCAGGGCGGCGTCCTGCAGGGCGACGTGAAGGATGTGGTCCTGCTCGACGTGACCCCGCTCTCGCTGGGCATCGAAACGCTGGGCGGCGTGTTCACCCGCCTGATCGAGCGCAACACGACGATCCCGACGAAGAAGTCCCAGGTCTTCTCGACCGCCGAGGATAACCAGCCGGCCGTGACCATCAAGGTTGCGCAGGGCGAGCGAGAAATGGCCGCTGACAACAAGCAGCTCGGCCAGTTCAACCTTGAAGGCATTGCCCCTGCCCCGCGCGGCCTGCCGCAGATCGAAGTCACCTTCGACATCGACGCCAACGGCATCGTCTCGGTCTCGGCCAAGGACAAGGCCACCGGCAAGGAACAGCAGATCACCATCCAGGCGGATGGCGGCCTGTCAGAAGCCGACATCAAGAAGATGATGGCCGAAGCCGAAGCCAATGCCGGCGCCGATAAGGCCCGCCGCGAACTGGTGGAAGCCAAGAACCATGCCGAAGCGCTGATCCATCAGACCGAGAAGCAGGTCATCGAGCACGCCGACAAAGTGTCGGACGCAGTCAAAGGCGAAATCGAATCGGCCATTGCCGACCTGAAGACGGCCGCCGCCGGTGACAACACCGCCGACATCCAAGCCAAGCATCAGGCGCTGATGACGGCCGCGATGAAACTCGGCGAAGCGATCTATGCTGCCGCCGGCACAGCCGCTGCCGAAGCGGATGGCGCCAAGGATGACGGCGTGGTGGACGCAGACTTCGAGGAAGTCGACGACGCCAAGAGCGCGTAAGGGCTCACCCCTACCTCAAAAACAAGAACCCCGCCGGATCGCTCCGGCGGGGTTCTTCATTGGCGCCGGAGCACAGTTCAGGCGCTGACCACTTCCTTCAACCACTTGCGAACCAGTCCCGGAAGCGCCTGTCTCGCCCTGGCGAAGTCAGCTTCCGATTCCAGGCTTGCGATAGCTCGGATGTCGGATTGCCAGGCCAGCAGCCCGGTCTCGTCAACCATCGCCGGCGGCGCGCCCTTGGTCTCCTTGCGCTTCGTGTCGCAGTGGAAGATCAGACGGACGCTCTTCGGCGCACCGAAATTGAACGTCACGACATGAACGCCGCCCACCGCGTAGCTTGGCGCGTTCCACTTGAGGCTCTCCTGCAGGACCGGCGACTGGATCCCTTTCAGCACAGCGCGCAGCCGCACGGCTTCCCCTGCATGAACATGCGTCAGCCCGGCCATGAAGGCATCCGGCGAAAGAACCGCCCGGCCCGCCATGCTACATCACCACGACAACCTTCCCCGTCGCCTTGCGGTCCATCAGCTCACGGATGGCCTCACCGCCTTTTTCGAGCGGATAGGTGTTCGAGATGTGCGGGCGCACCTTGCCGGCCTTGTAGAGCTCGAACAGTTCCTTGACGTTCTGGGCATGTGCCTTCGGATCGCGCGCCACAGCGGCGCCCCAGAACACGCCGCGCACGTCGCAGCTTTTCAGAAGCGTCAGGTTCAGCGGCAGTTTCGGAATACCGGCCGGGAAGCCGATCACAAGGAAACGCCCTTCCCAGTTCAGCGCGCGCACGGCCGGCTCAGCATAGTTGCCGCCCACGCCGTCATAGACGATGTCCACGCCGCCGCCCGAGATCGCCTTGATGTCGTCGGCAAATTTCTTCTGGCCATCGCGGTCAAGCTCGCTCGCATAGACGAGGCCGAGATCAGCGCCCTTGGACAGGCAGAAATCGACCTTCTCCTGCGACGAGGCCGCCGCGATCACTTTCAGGCCCATCGCCTTGCCGAGTTCGACCGCGGCGATACCGACCCCGCCTGCTGCGCCGAGCACCAGCAGCGTTTCGCCGGGTTTCGGATCGGCCCGGTCCTTCAGCGCGTAATACGAGGTGCCGTAGGTCATCATGAAGGCGGCGGCTTCATCGAACGGCATGTTGTCCGGAATCGGCATCACGGAATGGGCTGCAGCCAGCGCGTATTCCGCCATTCCGCCGCTGCCGACCGAGGCCAGCACCCGGTCGCCCGGTTTCACATGGCTGACACCCTCGCCCAGCGCGGAGACGAATCCGGCCACTTCACCGCCTGGCGAGAACGGGCGCGGCGGTTTGAACTGATACAGGTCCTGGATCATCAGCGAATCGGGGAAATTCACCCCGCACGCCTTCACCTCTACCAGCACCTGGCCCTTGCCCGGCGTGGGCGTGGCCACGTCTTCGATCACGAGGGCCTCCGGCCCGCCTACGGTTTTCGACAGCACGGCTTTCATGCGCCACTCCCTTCACGGCTTGTTGTTTGTCCGCCCTGACGGTAGCCATGCGCCACACCCACGCCAAGCCTGACGCGAGGGGAAAGAGGCAAAAAGAGATGGCAAA
>JBGSKU010000355.1:0-2437 GCA_041741055.1 Hyphomonas sp. | reverse complement strand
CGGCACCTTCATCGGCTCCTCCTTCTGCTATTGCACGGCGCGGGATTTCGCCCGTTTTGGCCTGCTCTACCTGCGCGATGGCGTTTGGGAAGGGCAGCGCATCCTGCCCGAAGGCTGGGTGGACTATGCCCGCACGCCGACCCCCGTTCCGCCCACCGAAGCGCTGGGCTACGGCGCCCATTGGTGGCTCGGCATGGCCGGGCCGGGGAGCTTCTCCGCCAACGGCTATGAAGGCCAATACACGCTGATCGTGCCGGAGCTGGACCTGATCGTCGTGCGCAACGGCAAGTCGCCGCTCGAACAGAAGGACAATGTCATCCGCTGGATGGGCGAAGTGGCGGACGCGTTCAGGTAAGGCGCGCCTGTCTTCTCCCCTCTCCCTTGGGAGAAGGGGTTAAGGCGTGCACCCCCCGCTTGCCAGACCCCGGCCCTTCCCCTATACGCCGCCGTTCAGAAAGGACGGCGCCAGGCCGTACCTGTCAGGTTCCGACCTTACCTTAGGGAAGGCACGGTCCAGGGCGAAAGGAAAACAAATGTCCAAACATAAGATCGAATTCAACGTCGACGTGCGTCCGCGCGTTGGCACCGGCGGCGCCCGTGAAGCTCGCCGTCAGGGCTTCGTGCCCGGCGTCCTCTATGGCGGCGAACTCGCCCCGGTTGCGATCAACCTGAAGAAGCCGGAAGTGATCAAGGCCATCGAAACCGGCCAGTTCCTGAACACCACCGCGACGCTGATCCATAACGGCGAAAAGCAGCTGGTCCTGCCGCAGGGCATCCAGATGCACCCCGTCACCGACCAACCGATGCACGTCGACCTGCGCCGCGTCGAAAAAGACCAGATCATCAAGGTCGAGGTTCCGGTCCACTTCAAGGGCATGGAAGCCTGCCCTGGCCTCAAGAAGGGCGGCACGCTCAACGTCGTGCGTCACGCCGTCGAGATCAACGTTCCGGCCGGTCACATCCCGGAATCGCTCGAAGCCGATATCTCGGCGCTCGAAGTCGGCGACAACGTGAAGATCTCGAACATCCCGCTTCCGAAGGACGCTTCGCCGGTCATCAACGACCGCGACTTCACGATCGCCACGATCGCGGGCCGCGGCGGTAAGGCCGAGGAAGAGCCCGCTGCAGCAGCGGCGGCGGATGCCGTTCCGGCAGCGAAGGCGAAAGCCCCGGCTGCAGGTGCTGCGCCGGCCAAAGGCGCTGCTCCGGCAAAGCCCGCACCGAAGAAGTGATCCGTTCTGGACAATCAGGAGGCCGCCAGTCACAAGCTGGCGGCCTCTTCGATTCCGGGGCTGAGCCAGGAAAGATGCGCAACCCATGTTGATCCTTGCCGGTCAGGGAAACCCGGGCGCCAAGTATGCCAGGAACCGGCACAATGCCGGCTTCCTTCTGCTGGACCGCATCCACGCCGCGCACGGCTTCGGTCCGTGGCGGGCAAAGTTCGAGTCCGAGGTTTCCGAAGGCTCTGTCGACACGCCGTCAGGGCGGCAGAAGGTTTTGCTGATGAAGCCGCAGACTTTCTATAACGAGTCCGGGCGCGCGATGTCCAAGGCCTGCACTTTCTACAAGGTGGGCGCCGAAGCGGTGACCGTGCTGCATGACGAGATCGACCTTGCGCCCGGGCGCGTGCGCGTGAAGCGGGGCGGCGGGCATTCCGGCAACAATGGCATCCGCTCCGCCATCGCGCATATCGGGCCGGACATCCGGCGCGTGCGTGTCGGTGTCGGCCATCCCGGCGACAAGGCGCTGGTGATGCCTTACGTGCTGTCAGACTTCTCGAAAGCGGATCTCACCTGGTTCGAGCCGCTGGGCGACGCGATCTGCAATGCACTGCCTTACCTGATCGCGGGCGATGACGAACGCTTCCAGACCGAAGTGATGCGCCTCGCCCCCGCCCCCAAGCACGACCCGAAACAGGTGGGCCGTCCGGGGACGGAGTAAACGCGGCTTACGCCTTGCGCACGATCGCCATGTTCGAACGGGTGGTCTCGACGACAATCCTGTCGCCCACGACCAGCGGCGCCTGGCCTTCGGCCGCTTCCGCGCCCCAGACCGTATCGCCGATCTTCACCTGGCCGTGACCGCTGGAGAGGTCGCGTGTGACCTCGCCCTGCTGGCCGACCAGTTGCACCATGCGCTTGTTCAGCGTCGGGTGCTCGGGCTCGGCGCGGCGCATGTTGGGGAACACGAAGCGGCTGATCACGATCAGCGCGATGCTGGCGACCGCGAACACGAGACACTGGACCTGCCAGGCAGTCGCCGATTCCGGGGCGAAGGCTGCTAAGGCGGCGGTCGCTGCGGCGGCGATGGACGCCATGAGCAGGTCGAATGTACCGGTCACCATTTCGACGCCGAACAGGATCAGGGCAAGCACCAGCCAGTGCCACCAGGTGATCTGGGAAAGCAGTTGTTCCATTTGGTCCTCCTTCTGTGGGCC
>JBGSKU010000354.1:0-11437 GCA_041741055.1 Hyphomonas sp. | reverse complement strand
CCGTCGAGGTGCAAGTGGTCGCGGCCCGTGATCAGGTAGGGAAACAGCACCAGTTGCAGGCCGAAGGCGACGAACCAGCTGCACTGGACGGCGAGGTAAGCGGGCAGCTCGATCTTCACGCCGCGGCGCAGGCGCTGGGCCCGCCAATGCGTGGCGCTGACCAGAAGGCTGGCACCCGCGCCGAACGCGCCGTCGATGCCGCTGACCGGGGAGACCACGGTGTCCGCCGCTTCCTCGGCCATTTCGTCGACGATCTTCTCGATGTCGCCGTCCATTCGGTATTGCTCCAACCCATTGCGCCCGGACAATAGGTAGCCGGTCCGGCCAAGGGAAGGGCCGTGGCCCGGTGACGCGCAGTGACCACGCTGAGCCGCGTCGGTTGCCTTGGGTTGGACGCACCGCTAATCTGCCTTTTCCAGATCAGGCGTCCCGGAGGCCCCTCCCATGAGCGCATTCCGCCTTTTGGCCAGCTGGTTGCTGGCCCTCACGCTGATCGCATTCTTCCTGCATGTGACGCTGCATCCGTGGCCGAACCCGGTGAGCGGCTACATCAAGTTCTACGATGCACCCGGCGAAAATCTGCTGTTCTCGGCGCTCGCCGAACGCTCCGGTGTCAGTCTGTTCGAGCCAGCGGGCCGGTTCGTGTCCGGCATTGTCGAACTGCTCGCGGCGCTCCTCTTGCTGTTCCCGATCAGCCGCCGGATCGGGGCGGCCATGTCCGCCCTGTGCCTTGGCGCCGGCGTGGCGTTGCACCTGTCGCCCTGGCTGGGCCGCGAGATCGCCTTGCCGGAAGGCGGCACGGATGGCGGCACGCACTTCCTGATCTATGTCATCTTCCTGGCGCTGGCCCTGCTGCTGCTGTTTGTGCACCCGATCGAGCGCAGCCGTTATTGAACCGCTCGCCCGCCTGGCGAAAGTCTCCAGAAATTAAGGCTGATCCACGTCTCGTTAACGTTCCGCTGCCAGATTCCGGGGCTCATGGCAGGCCGTTATTGAATGACTGACACCTCCGAGGCACCCAAGTTCAAGCCGCCCGGCGCGGCGCGCGATGCACTGGTCCGGCGGCTGATTGACGTTGTTGCCCTGCCGGGGTCGCGCGTGCCGCCGCAGGACCGCTCGATGGCGGGCGACATCCTGCTCGACATGTTGCTGCACTCCACGGACCGGGAACGCGCTCTGTGCGCATCGCGTCTGGCCGTCTGCCGCGATGCCCCGCGGCGTGTCCTGCGTTATCTCGCGCAATGCTCTTTCGCGGTGGCCAAGCCGCTGCTGGAGGAGAGCGATGCCTTCGACGCCTGCGATCTCGTTGAAATCGTTCAGAACTCCTCGATTGAGCACCGGCTTCTGATCGCCCGGCGCCGCAATCTCTGCGTTACGGTGACCGACTGCCTCGCCAAGGTCGGCGAACCGCAGGTCGTGCGCGAGCTCCTGTCCAACCGGAACGCTCCCTTTGCCGAAGCGACGATGGACCGGCTGATCGCCCTGTCGCGGGACGAGCCCTCCTATTGTTCGATCCTGGCCGAGCGGGTCGAGCTGCGCGCCTCGCACGCCATGGCGATGTTCTGGTGGTCGGATGCCCCGACCCGGCGCAAGATCCTGACCCGCCAGGCCGCCGACCGGTCCGAAATGATCTCGCTGTGCCGCGATGTGTTCGAAATGGCCGCCGCCGAGGGGTGGCAGGACGATGTCACGCGCAAGGCCTTGCAACTGATCGAACGCCGCCAGCGCAACCGTGCGGCGATAGAGCGCAGCCCTTATGACAGCCTGGAAGGCGCCATAACAGCCGCGGCCTCGCGCGGTGTCGACGCCGAACTGGTGCAGGAAATCGGTTATCTGGCCGGCGTCAAACCGGTCACCGCCGCCAAGATCCTGTCGGACCTGGGCGGGGAGGGATTGGCCGTGCTGTGCAAGTCCACCGGCCTCAAGCGTGAATACCTGCGACTGCTGTGGACCGCCCTGCGCCGCCCGCTGGAAGGGCCAGCCGGGGAACCCGATGCAGCCTTCCTGCACGTCGCGGAGACCTATGAAGTGCTTTCGGTGGCCAAGGCCCAGACCACGCTGCGCTACTGGAACTGGTCCCTGTCCTCGGCCTACTCTCCGGGCGCCATGCGTCGGACGCAGGAAATCGGCGTTCCGGCCAATGAAGAGGCAGAATACTCCACCTCGCAACGCACGGCGCGGCTGGTGTTCGGAAATTAGGCGTGCCACGCCAAAACTGGCTTCACATTCCCAGCACAGCCCTTTAGGTGGGGCGTTCACCATCGGGGTCGGTTCCTGAACAGAGGGGCGCAGTGGCGTACTTACTCGGCATATTCGTGGCGATCGTCGCGTTCTGGATGGGCAACTCCGGCCATTACAAGCCGTTGATGCTGGGCTTTGCGGCACTGTCTGTCGTGCTCACCCTTGTGCTCAGCGCCCGCCTCAAGATCATCGACCGGGAAGGCGCGCCTTACGTGCGTCTGGTTGGCTTCCTGACCTACTATCCGTGGCTCTTCTGGGAGATCGTCAAATCGAACGTGGTGGTCATCAAGGCCTGCCTGCGCGCCGATCTTGATATCAATCCCGCGCTCGTGAAGGTGAAGACCACCTGCAAGACGGACCTTGCGAAAGTCACCTTCGCCAACTCGATCACGCTGACGCCGGGCACGGTGACGGTCGAGATCGACGGCGACAAGCTGCTCGTCCACGGGCTCTACGAAGCCAACACCGTGCCCGAAGCGTTTGAAGAGATGGACCGGCGCTGCGCGCGCGCGGCTGATCCGGCGGAGAAAGCGTCATGACGTTTGCCGCGCTCATCGGCCTCCTGGTCGGCATGTGCATGCTGTTGTTCCGTGCACTGATCGGCCCGACGATGTACGACCGCGTGCTCGCGGTGAACTCGTTCGGCACCAAGACCGTGCTCGTCCTCGGCCTGCTCGGCTATGTGATGGGACGGCCGGACTTCCTCGACATCGCGATCCTCTACACGTTGATCAACTTCGTCTCGACGATCGCGATCCTGAAATTCTTCCGGTACCGCTCGTTCCAGGTGCCGCTGGTGCGCAAGACCGATGCGCCCGCGCGCGGAGGTGATCGCAATGGCTGATTTCGTCCTGCTGGCCGGCAATACCTGGGAGACCGTGCGCTTTCCGCTCGGCGGCGCCGTGTGCCTGTTCGGAGCCATCCTCTGTCTGATCGGCACCATCGGCGTCATGCGTTTCCCGGATTTCTACACGCGCCTTCACGCAGCCAGCATCACCGACACATCAGGCGCGTTCCTCGTGCTCGCCGGCATGGCGCTGATGGCGCCGAACTGGCTGGTGCTGGTGAAACTGTTCTGCATGCTCGGTTTCCTGGTGCTGACCAGCGCCACCGGTTCGCATGCGCTCGCCAATGCGGCCCACACCGCTGGCCTGCAGCCCAAGATCGGACCGGTCGGGCAGGCGGGCCACCAGGATCACGAGGAGGGCGACCATTGACCGAAGTCATGATCGGCGGCACCGGCACCGCGCTCATCAACATCCTTTTCCTTGCCATCCTGTTCGTGGTGGCGCTGGCGATTGCGCGCCTGCGCAGCCTGTTTGCCATCGTGATGCTCTCGGGCGTCTACTCGCTCGTCTCTGCGGCCTGGTACATTCTCGTCGATGCGGTCGATGTGGGCTTCACCGAAGCGGCTGTCGGCGCGGGCATGTCGACCGCCGTGCTGCTTGGCGCGATGCTGCTGACCGCACGCACCGCCAAACCGGAAAAGCCGCTGAAGCGCATCGGCCCGTTCTTCGTCTGCCTCGTGACCGGCGTCATGCTGATTTACGGGTCGATCGACCTGCCGGCGCTTGGCGACGCGACCTCGCCGGCCAATGCCGGTGTCGGTCTCACCTACCTCCAGATTAACTGGTACGACATGGGCGTGCCCAATGTGGTGACCTCGGTGCTGGCCAGCTATCGCGGCTTCGATACGCTGGGCGAAACGGCAGTGGTGTTCACCGCCGGTCTCGCCGTCGCGCTGCTGCTTGGCTTCGGCGAGCGCTCGCTGGCCACCAGCCTGAAGAAGTCGCCCAAGGCTGATCCCCGGCTGACGGTCTCTGGCAAGGATGGAGGCGGAGCATGAAGGGTGATCATCACATGATCCTGCGGGTGATCGCCAAGTGCCTGATCCCGCTGATCGTCATCTACGCGTTCTATGTCCAGTTCCACGGCGAAGTGGGGCCCGGCGGCGCGTTCCAGGCCGGCGTGATCATTGCGGTGGCGCTGATCCTCTACGCGCTGGTCTTCGGCCTCACGGCCACCATGCGCGCCGTGCCGCCCTGGTTCACCCGGTCGCTCGCGGCGGTCGGTGTGATGATCTATGCGGGCGTCGGCTTCTGGGCCTTGCTCAGCGGCGGCGACTATCTCGAATACCAGGCTCTGTTCGGCGAACCGCCGGGTGAGCACCACGGCCAGCATGCGGGCATCATCATCATTGAAATCGGCGTCCTGTGCGCCGTGTCGGGCGCGATGACGACCATCTTCTATGCGCTCGCCGGGCGCGTCGCCGAAATCCGCGACGAGGACTGGTAGACCATGTGGACCTTCATTCTCGAACATGCCGGCTATTGGGCGATCATCGCGCTGATGATGATCAGCCTCTACATCGCCTTCTCGGCGGAAAACCTGATCAAGCGCCTCGTGGGCCTGTCGCTGTTCCAGACCACGATCTGCCTGTTCTATGTGACGCTCGGCAAGATCACCGGCGGCACCGCGCCGGTCCTGCTGCCCGCCGACATGCCGGAGCATTCGGCTGACCACGGCGCCGCGGGTGCTGCCGTCGAAGGCCATCTCGTCGCCGGCGGCGGTGAGCGCGTGGCCGATCTCGTTCAGATCTATTCCAATCCGCTGCCGCACGTCCTGATGCTCACAGCCATCGTCGTCGGCGTTGCAACGCTGTCGGTCGGCCTCGCGCTGATCGTCCGTATCCGTGAAGCCTACGGTTCGATCGAGTCGGACGATGTCCGCGCCATCGATATCGAGACCGCGCTGGCCCAGGAAGCGAAGCTCGAGAGCGACCTCAAAGAGGCCACGGCATGATTCTCGAAACGTTGCTCGTCACGGCACCCGACTGGGCGGTCCGGCACTCGACCGTGCTGA
Organism: Hyphomonas sp.; assembly: GCA_041741055.1. GTDB lineage: Bacteria > Pseudomonadota > Alphaproteobacteria > Caulobacterales > Hyphomonadaceae > Hyphomonas. The sequence continues at coordinate 6,334 of JBGSKU010000354.1, read as the reverse complement.
TCCCCATCGTGCCACTGATCGTGGCACCGGTCCTGGCGATGAGTCCCAGCGGGCGCCTGGCCTGGCTGATCTCCGTCGCGACCACCGCCGCCTCACTTTATTTCGCGCTGCTCACGCTGGCGATCGTCCAGTCCACCACCGGCGGTGTCATCAGCTATCATATCGGTAACTGGGCGCCGCCCATCGGCATCGAGTTCCGTGTCGACTCCCTGAACGCGATGATCCTGCTGATCGTCACGCTGATGGGGTTCCTCGCCTCGATCTTCTCCTGGCCAACCATCCTTGCCGAGATCGGCAAGGACAAGGCGGGATTGTTCCTTTGCGCGTTCCTCCTGTGTTTCGCGGGTCTGTGCGGCGTGGCGAGCACGGGCGATGCGTTCAACCTGTTCGTCTTCCTCGAGATCAGCTCGCTGTCGACCTATGTGCTCGTCGCCATGGGCGCGGGCCGTGACCGCCGCGCCCTTCCGGCCGCGTTTGACTATCTGATCATGGGCACGCTGGGCGCCAGCTTCTACATCATCGGCGTCGGCTTCCTGTATGCCGCCACCGGCACGCTCAACATGGCCGACATCGCGGCCCAACTGCCCGCGCTGGGGGGCAACCGGTCCGTGCAGGTCGGCTTCGCCTTCATCATCGTCGGCCTCGGCCTGAAGGCCGCCATGTGGCCGCTGCACCAATGGCTGCCGAACGCCTACGCCTATTCGCCGTCCTTCGTGACAATGTTCCTCGCTGCAACAGCTACAAAGGTCGCGCTCTACGCGTTGATCCGCTGGCTGTTCACGATCTTCCAGCCGGACTTTTCGTTCGAACAGGCTTTGTTCACCTGGGTGCTCGCGCCGCTCGGTATTGCCGCGATGGTGATCTGCAGCTTCCAGGCGGTCTTCCAGACCGATATCCGGCGCATGCTGGCTTACTCATCGGTCGCGCAGGTCGGATACATGATCCTCGGCATCTCGCTCGGCACCGCGGCCGGTGTTTCGGCAGGCCTGCTGCACCTGTTCAATCACGCCCTGATGAAGGGTGCGCTGTTCATGGCGGTTGGCGGCATCTGTCTCAACGTGCAGGGCACGACTCTGCGCGACTTCGCCGGCCTTGGCCGCTCTGCGCCGTTCACGATGACCGCGTTCGCCATCGCCGGACTCTCGCTGATCGGCGTGCCGCTGACGGCCGGGTTCATCTCGAAGCTGCAGCTCGGCTACGCCCTGTTCGAACAGGGTTGGTGGTGGGCCGTGATGCTGGTCGTGTTCTCCAGCTTCCTTGCCGTGTTCTATGTCGGCCGGGTGCTGCAGGCCGTGTTCTTCCAGCCGCCTGCCAATCCCAGCAAGCAACGCAAGGAAGCGCCGCTTCTGTTGCTGGTGCCGCTCTGGACGCTTGCGCTCGCCAATCTCTATTTCGGCATCGATGCCAGCTTCCCGGCGGGCCTGGCCCGTGACGGGGCGGTCGCCGCCCTCGGACTGGAGGCGTTCCAATGACGCCTGAAATGTTGATCGCAGCTGCCATCTGCCTGCCGGTGATCATTGCCGCAGGCATTGCGGCGGCCGGCAAATTCCCGAACCTGCGCGAAGGCGTGACGCTGATTGGCGCGTTCGCGCTGTTTTCGGTCGTCGTCCAGCTCACGCTTCTGGTTGCGGGCGGTGCGCGCCCGGAGCTGTACATCGGCGAAGCCGTCCCGGGCCTCGCCTTCGCGTTCAAGCTGGAGCCGCTCGGCGCCTTGTTCGCCGTGGTCGCCAGCGGCCTGTGGATCGTCAATTCGTTCTATTCCATCGGCTACATGCGCGGGAACCGCGAGCGCAACCAGACGCGGTTTTATATCTGCTTTGCCCTGGCCCTGTGCGGCGCGATGGGCGTGGCGATGTCGGGCAACCTGTTCACGCTGTTCGTGTTCTACGAAGTGCTGACGCTGTCGACCTATCCGCTGGTGGCCCACAAGGGCGACGCTGCCGCCCAGCGCGGCGCACGCATCTACCTGTTGACCCTGCTCGGCACGTCGATCGGCCTGCTGCTGACCGCCATCATGTGGACCTGGGTGCTCGCCGGCCAGAACCTCGACTTCGTCGATGGCGGCCTGCTGGCCAATGCCAACCTGTCGCCGCTGGTCTCCAGCGCGCTGCTGTTGCTGTTCGTGTTCGGCGTCGGCAAGGCCGCGCTGATGCCGTTCCACTTCTGGCTTCCCAACGCGATGGTTGCGCCCACGCCGGTCTCGGCACTGCTGCATGCGGTGGCCGTCGTGAAGGCGGGCGTGTTCACGGTGATGAAGATCTCGGTCTACATCTTCGGCGACGAGCTGCTGCACGCGACGCCCTCGCGTGAATTCCTGATCGGCGCCGCCTGCGTCACCATCGTGCTGGCTTCGCTGATCGCGATGACCAAGGACAATCTCAAGGCCCGTCTCGCATATTCCACCATCGCCCAGCTGGCCTATGTCACGCTCGGCGCCATGCTGGCCGACCATGCAGGCGTCCTCGGCGGCTCGTTGCAGATCGCCGCCCACGCCGCTGGCAAGATGACGCTCTTCATGTGCGCCGGCGCGATTTACGTGGCCACCGGCCTGACCAACATCTCGGACATGAAGGGCCTGGGGCGAAAGATGCCGCTGGTCTTCATCGCCTTCTTCATCGCCTCGCTGTCGATCATCGGTATTCCGCCGCTGGCTGGTGACTGGCCGAAATACGAACTTATGCAGGGCGCCATCGACGACCAGCATGACTGGGTGGTGATCATCCTCATCCTGTCATCGCTGCACAACATCGCCTATCTGTTGCCGATCCCGATCCTGGCGCTGATGCCGCCGCCGGGCACCAAGCCGCTGAAGGAATTCAAGCGGCCGGGCGGCGCACCGGCGCTCACGGTCGCGGCGCCGCTGTTCACGGCTGCGCTCTGTTTCGTCCTGTTCTTCATGATCGATCCGGTCAGCGACTTCCTCGAGCCGGCCATTGCGAGCATCGAATACTTCCACGGGGTGGACCTGCCATGACCGATGAAACACCGACGGTCCGCGATTCCTCCGGCCGCTTCGTCAAGAAGGCGGCGGAAACGGTCAATGCGATGAGCCGCACCAATGACGAGGGCATCCACCCGATGTCGAAGGTCCTGTTCGGCTGGACCGAAGCCAAGGGTATCGGCGCCACGCTGTTCTGGGTGATGGCCGGCCTGTCGCTGGTCCTCGTGCTGGCCGACCTCGTGTACCATCGCCACGAAGAGATCCACTTCGCCAGCTCCATCGGCTTCTATGGCCTCTGGGGTTTCCTTTCGTTTTCGTTCGTCGTGCTGATGGGCTGGCCGCTCGGCCGCCTGCTGCGGCGCGATGAAGACTATTACGGCGACGCCGGCGGCCCACCTGCCGATATCGATCCGGACCTCGACGGCGCGCCGCTGGCCTCCCACGGCAAGCACGAGGGAGACCACTGATGCCCGCTTTCCTCGCCACGCTGAACCCGGGTTGGCTGCTGATCGTCGCTGGCCTGGTTGCCCTGTTCGTCAAGGTGCGCGTTGTGCGCCAGGCGATCAGCATCATCGCGCCGGTCATCGGCATCCTGATGCTCGCCACCGCCCAGCACGGTGTCGACCACATGACCTACGAGACGCTGGGCATCAAGATGTCCTTCTACCGCGTCGACAGCCTGAACTTCCTGTTCGGCCTCGCCTTCCTGATCGCCGCGCTGCTGAACGCCATCTATGCGCTGCACACGGACAACAAGACCCAGGACGGCATGGCGCTCGCCTACGCCGGCTCGGCCATCGCGGCCACTTTTGCCGGCGACCTGATGACCCTGTTCATCTTCTGGGAAATCACGGCCGTCACGTCGGTGTTCATGGTGCTGCAGGCCGGCACGCGCGCGTCCTACTTTGCGTCGATGCGCTATCTCGGCATCCAGGTCCTGTCGGGCGTCCTGCTGCTCGATGGTATCGCCTATGTCTGGCACTATCAGGGCGACCTTTCGCTGCAGGCCTTCTCGGACCTGAACCAGCCGGGCGCGCTGATCATCTTCATCGCCTTCGGTATCAAGGCGGCATTCCCGTTCCTGCACAACTGGCTTCAGGATTCCTATCCCAAGGCCAGCGTCACCGGCGCGGTCGTTCTGTCGGCCTTCACCACCAAGCTTGCGGTCTACGCCTTCGCGCGCATGTTCCCGGGTCAGCACGAGCTGATCTGGATCGGCGCGGTGATGACCTGCTTCCCGGTCTTCTTCGCCGTCATCGAAAACGACCTGCGCAAGGTTCTGGCCTATTCGACCAACAACCAGATCGGCTTCATGATCTGCGCCATCGGGGTCGGCACACCGCTCGCGCTGAACGGCGCCGTTGCGCACGCCTTTGCCGACATCCTGTTCAAGGGCCTGTTGTTCATGTCGATGGGCGCGGTTCTGTACCGGACGGGCACAACCAAGGCGAACGAGCTTGGCGGCCTCTACCGCTCGATGCCCTGGACGACACTGTTCTGTCTCGTGGGCGCCATCTCGATCTCGGCGATGCCGCTCTTCTCGGCTTTCGTCACCAAGTCGATGATCCTGTCGGCGGTCGCGTCCACCGGAATGGTCGTCGTCTGGCTGATGCTGATGTTTGCCTCGGCGGGCGTGCTCGAACACTCGGGCATCAAGATCCCGTACTTCGCCTTCTTCGGCCATGACAGCGGCAAGCGCGTCAAGGAAGCGCCGTTCAATATGCTCCTCGCCATGGGCATGGCGTCTTTCCTGTGTATCGCCATCGGCCTGCCGGCCTTCATTCCGGGCTTCGGCTATGAATGGCTCTACAGCCTGCTGCCGTATCCGATCGAGGCCGCCAGCTACCAGCCCTTCACCATCGGCCATATCCTGGCGCAGTTGCAGTTGCTGGCGCTCGCCGTGTTCGCCTTCATCCTGCTGCAGCGCCTCGGCCTCTATCCGCCCGAAAAGCCCGGCGTCATTCTGGATACGGACTGGCTCTACCGGAAGGCCGGCTATGGCGCTGTGCGATGGATCGATACGGTCTGGGCCAAGCTCGGCCCGGCAATGACCTCGCTGTTCCGCAACCTTTCCGAGCGCGCTTATGACCGATTGGTTGACACGTTCAGCCCGCGCGGTGTGCTGGCCCGCAATGGTGTGGCGGGTGGAATGGCGGTCTGGACCACCGTGATTCTCGCCGTCGTGCTCCTGCTATCCTACCTGACGAGCTGAAAAATCCTGTGACAACAGGGTGCCAAAATTAAGCCATATTGGGCCTCAAAAGCGTTGGGCGTGGCAAGCCACGGTCGGCGTGATCGTTCGCGGTCCTGATCGTCCGTGGTCTGCCCTTGCTGGGGAGGCAAGACAGGATGCTTGAGCGCGCTATGCCCGCTGATAGCGATATGAATGTGGCGTTTGCGACCGGGATTGTCTCGGCCTATGTGCGCAACAACACGCTTGATACGTCCGAGCTTCCGGACCTGATCCGCAACGTCCATGCGGCGCTGATGGATTTGTCGCGCGGCGTCGAAACGCCGGCCGAGCCGCCCACGCCCGCCGTGCCCGTCAAGCGGTCGATCTACAAGGATTACATCATCTGCCTGGAAGACGGGCTGAAGTTCAAATCCCTGAAACGCCACCTGCGCTCGAAATACGGTCTGTCGCCGGAGGAATACCGCCTGAAATGGGGACTTCCGGCCGATTATCCGATGGTTGCGCCCGGCTATTCAGAGAAGCGGTCAAAACTCGCAAAGAAAATGGGCCTGGGCCGCTCCAGCCGGGAAGAATAGGCCAAGTGAAAGCGCTTCGTTCCGGATACGGAATGAAATGTTCTGTAAACCAATATTAACAAAAACCTTCAAAGACTCTTGATCCGCGAGTCCACTCGCGTAATAGGTGATTCTTGCGAATCACCACGGGGGTGGCGAACATGATGTTCCATAAGCCGACTTTCTCAGGTGTGACCGAGGCCCAGCGCCTGCTGATCACCCACTGGTACGAATGCCGGACGCCGGACGGCCTCGTTCCGCGCGACGCAATCGATCCGGGCACGGTGCGTTCCACGCTGGCCTGCCTTTCGATCGTCGAGATCAATGAAACCGGCGAGGGCCGTTTCCGTATCGCCGGATCGCGCCTTCGCGATATTTTCGGACAGGATGTGCGTGGCCGCCCGGTTGCCGAAATCGCAGGCGCACACGGCGAGGGTTATGCCCTTGGCCTCCTGTCTGCCGTCGAGCGCGGCGAGCCGGTCGGCGGCGTCATGGAAACCGGCGGGCGGCTCCACGCCTGGCTGCGTCTTCCGTTGGCGGACGATTATGGCCAGCTTACCCAGGTCATGTGTCATGACGAGCTGATCGCCCATCGCCGCCACCAGCGACACCGCCCGGATCGATGCCGAATTGCTGATGGCCCAC
>JBGSKU010000353.1:0-3921 GCA_041741055.1 Hyphomonas sp. | reverse complement strand
GGCCGGCGGCGCGGATCAGGCCGGCGATGCGTTCGGCGAGGGCCGGGGCGCCCGGCGCAGGATAGCGCTGGTCGAACAGGATCTGGGGGAAGCCGCCGAAATCGTGGATCGTCTCGTTCACCTCGACAGCGTTGAGGGCTGGAATATTGGTTTCCCAGTGCGCCGACACCACGAGGATCGCCTTCGGCCGGGGAAGAGTGCGGCCGAGTTCGCACAGGAATTCGCGGGCGGGCACGTCGTCGAACAGCAAGGTCGGCGAACCGTGGGACACAAAGATCGGGGCCATCATCGGCGGGTCTCCGGGTATCTGCAGCCTTGCAGATAGGGCCCCAAAGCCCGGGCTGTCAGCCTTCGGCCTCTGGCTAACACCTATGCCGTTACGGCATGGCCGGATCGGAGTTGCGCGCAGTGGCCGCGTCGGCCTATCACCTTGGCCAAACATCATTGAGGGAGACCGCCATGCGCGACGTAGTGATCTGTGAACCCGTGCGGACGGCTGTGGGCGGCTTTGGCGGCTCCTACCGCGACGTGCATGCGCATGTGCTGGGCGCCACGGTCGTTGCCGGCCTGATGGAGCGCACGAAGCTGCCGAAGGACAAGGTCGAGGATGTGATCTTCGCGCAATGCTATTCCTCGATGGACGCGCCGGCGCTGGGCCGTGTCGTGGCGCTGGACGCGGGGCTTCCGGTGGAGGTGACCGGCATGCAGATCGACCGGCGCTGCGGCTCCGGCCTTCAGGCAATCATCAACGCGACGATGCAGGTGGCCACCGGCGCGATGGATTGCGTGATCGCAGGCGGTGCGGAATCGATGAGCAACGCGCCGTTCTATTCCACCAACTGGCGCTGGGGCCTCGGCCAGGGCAACATGACCGTCAATGACGGTCTGGTCACGGGACGCGTCACGGCCGGCGGCAAGAATTTCCCGGTGCCCGGCGGCATGCTGGAGACGGCGGAAAACCTGCGCCGCGATTACCAGATCTCCCGCGCCGCACAGGATGAGTTCGCCGCGGCGAGTCACGCCAAGGCGGTGGCCGCGCAGAAGAGCGGCGTCTTCGACGAGGAGATCATTTCCGTCACCGTGCCGGGCCGCAAGGGCGATACCGTGGTGACGAAGGATGAACATCCGCGTGCGGATTCAACCGTGGAAGTGCTGAGCAAGCTGCGCGCCATCCGTCTGAAGCAGGACCCGGACGCGACGGTGACGGCGGGCAATGCCAGCGGTCAGAATGACGGCGCTTCGGCCTGCCTGGTGCTGACGCGCGAGATGGCGGAGCAATACGGTCTCAAGCCGATGGCGCGCCTCGTGTCCTGGGCAGCCGGAGGTGTCGGTCCGGCGGTGATGGGGATCGGGCCTGTTCCGTCTACGGAGAAAGCGCTGAAGAAGGCCGGTCTGACGCTGAAGGACATCGACCTGATCGAGCTGAACGAGGCTTTTGCGGCGCAGGTGCTGGCCTGCACCAAGGCCATGGGCTTCGCCAAGGAGGACTTCGAGCGCCTCAACGTGCATGGTTCGGGCATTTCGCTGGGCCACCCTGTGGGCGCCACGGGCGGACGCATCCTCGCCACGCTTCTGCGCGAAATGGACCGCCGCGAGGCCCGCTACGGCCTTGAAACCATGTGCATCGGCGGCGGGCAGGGCCTGGCCGCGATCTTCGAGCGCGTTAACTGAAAAATCAGAATTCGGACGATTTCCGGACCTGACAGATAAATAACTTGCATTTTGAAGGTGGGGGGTGCATATGCCCCCCATCGACATTGGCCGGACAATCAGGCGCAGCTCCCGAAAGGGCGCAGTTTCAGAAGAACCCCTCCATAAATTCGATATGCAAGGGCTGGCGCATTGTCAGCCCACGAACTGGTATGAGAACTACTTATATGACGAACGGTACTGTGAAATTCTTCAACAGCCAAAAAGGCTTCGGCTTCATCGCGCCTGCAAACGGTGGCAACGACGTGTTCGTTCACGTCACCGCCCTTGAGCGCTCGGGCATTGCGACCCTGAACGAAGGCCAGAAGGTCAACTTCGACACGGCCAAAGATCAGCGCTCCGGCAAAATCGCCGTGAGCACGATCGAACTGGCTTAAGTCCAGACGGGCTGACGGCGCCGCGCCTTGTGCGCGGTTGTAACGGCAGCGAACTGAAAGGGCGCGTTCCGGCAACGGGGCGCGCTTTTTTTATCGGGCCAGTTTCAGAATCCGGCGGACAAGCCGATCACGATGTGATGGTTGGTTTCATCGTCTCTTCCGTTGATGCCGTTCTTGTATTGGTTGAGATAACCGACTTCCCAACCCACCCGGCCTACTTTTCCTTTGACGACAGCCTTCGCGCGGTTTTCCTGCAGACCTTCGAAATTACCCCAAGCGGTGTCGTTCAGACCGAAGATGGCTTCGTCGCTCAAGCCGATCTTGAGTTCGCTGCCTTCAATCGGATGCTCCAGCGAAACCTGTTGGCGAATACGCCAGCCCAGATCATTGTTTGTTTCGCGCCAGCGCTGTTCCAGACGCGTGCGGCCTGCCACTTCAAATCCGCCGACTTCAAAGAGATCGTAACCGGCTTGTTGCCAGATGCGGTGCTCGATTGTGTCGTCGCCGGATCGCCGTGTGCTTGAAAAGCGATAGCCGCCGCTCAGTTTGAGCGTGTCATTTACCTTGTAGCCAACACCGGGCCGCAGGACGATGGTCTCAGTGTCACCATCGGGGTCAAATCGAACTTCAGAGTTCAGCGTGTACTCGAACTTGGAGTTGATTTCTGACTTCTTTTTCAGCTCAAGGCTGGTCCACACTTGGTTTTCGGCAATGGCAAATGGCGCGATTGCAACGGTCGCGACCGTAGCGATCAGGAGTTTGCGAAGCATCGAAGATCCCTTTGCATCCCGGCCGTCGCTTCTGCGCGGCCGCTGTTTGATGCGCACGCCCTAGTCCGTGTTGATGGATCTTTTATGACAAAGGTCGAAAACTTTGTTCCGGTTTTCTGTCATGCCCCGAAAAACAGGGTCACGATGGCGATGCAGGCGATGTTCAGCCACAGGCCGGCCTTGGCCATGCGGGCGATGGACAGCTGCCGCGTGCCGAACACGACGGCGTTCGGGCCGGTCGCGATCGGTAACATGAAGGCGCAGGAGGCCGCCATGGCGCAGGGAATCACCAAGGTGGTGACATCAATTCCCGTGGCGGTGGCGAGCGCGCCAAGCACGGGTAGGAACGTCGTCATGGCGGCCACGTTGGACATCACCTCCGTGAGGAAGATCAGCAGCGCGACGATCACGAGAACAAGCAGGACGGGCGGCAAAACGCCGAGCCCGGCCAGCGAGGTGCCGAGCCAGGCCGCGAGGCCGGATGCCTGGACGGCGGCGGCAATCGACAGGCCGCCCCCGAATAGCAGTACAACATCCCATGGGATGGATTTGCCGTCGTCCCAGTCCAGCAGCGCGAAGCCCCGGCCCGCCGCGGACGTTTTCGCGTCCCCGTGCGGTACAAGGAACATCACGACCGCGCCGATGATGGCGATCCCCATATCGGTGAGGCCGGCGAGGCCCGGCAGTTTCACCAGCTGTTCCCGGAAGATCCAGGCCGACGCGATGACGGCGAACACCATCGCGACCCGAGCCTCGGGGGTCGAGATATGGCCGAGGCCGGCATGCTGGGACTTGATCTCCGCATGCGCCGCCCGGGCGCCGGCGGGGTTGGATTTGAGCCCCCAGGTCACAACGATCCAGGCCGCCGGCAGCATCAGCCCGACGATGGGCAGGCCGAACGACATCCATTCCCGGAAGGAGATTTCGATGTCCGCATTCTCGGTCAGCCAGCCCATCGCGATCAGGTTGGTGGGCGTGCCGACCGGCGTGGCGAGGCCGCCGATGGAGGCGGAATAAGCTACGCCGAGCAGGAGCGCGCCGGCGAGTCGCGCGCCGCCGCCTGC
>JBGSKU010000352.1:0-2732 GCA_041741055.1 Hyphomonas sp. | reverse complement strand
GTGCGCCGCGCCGATCCGTCCGCCGCCTTCCTGCAGGGCGTGCAGGCGCGCTGCCGCGACGTGCAGCGGCGGATCGTGTTTGCGGAAGGCGAAGAGCCCGCCGTGGTGCGTGCGGCCTGGAGCTTCAAGAACCAGGGCCTCGGCCATCCGATCCTGATCGGACGCGAAGCGCAGGTTCAAGCGATGATGGAACAGATGGGTGTGCCGGCTGGCGCGCTCGACATCATCAATGCCCGCCTGTCGGACAACAACCCGGTCTATGTGGACATGCTGTACGCGCGCTTGCAGCGCAAAGGCTACCTGAAGCGCGATGCGCAGCGCCTGGTGAACCAGGACCGCAACGTGTTCGGCTGCTGCATGCTGAAGAATGGCGATGCGGACGGCATGGTGACCGGCGTGACGCGCAATTACGATGCGGCCCTCAAGGACGCGATGCTCGTGCTGGACCCGATCCCCGGACAGGCCGTGATCGGCATGTCGATGGTGATCAACATGGGCAAGACGATCTTCATTGCGGATACGAGCGTCAATGAACTGCCGGACGGCCAGACGCTGGCCAACATCGCGCTCGAAGCCGTACGCGCCGTGCGCAGTGTCGGCTTCGCGCCGCGCGTGGCGTTCCTGTCCTACTCCACCTTCGGCAATCCGATGGGCGAGCGCGGCGACAAGGTGCGCGAAGCTGTGGGCATCCTCGACCGGATGGAAAATATCGACTTCGAGTACGAAGGCGACATGAACGCGGATGTGGCGCTCAACCCGAACCACAAGCTGCTCTACCCGTTCTCGCGCCTGACGGGCCCGGCGAATATCCTCGTGATGCCGGCCATCCATTCGGCCTCGATCGCGACGAACCTGCTGGAGCAGATGAGCCGGTCAACGATCATCGGGCCCATGCTGCTCGGCCTCGAAAAGCCGGTTCAGATCGCCTCGCTCGGCGCAACGGTCGGCGACATCGTCGACCTCGCCGCGCTGGCAGCGTTCGACATCGACATGGTGCATTCCAGCTGACGCGTCAGACAGCGGGCGCCTGCTCCACCTTGGGCAGACGCGCTTGCCGGATCCATTCGATCACGGACAATGCGACGGCAATGCCGCCGAGCCAGAACGTGAGAATGAAGACTGCGTGATAGCCCTGGCTTTCGATCATGGCGCCGAGCCAGGGCCGGCCGAGCGTGCCGATCAGCATGGTCAGGGATGCCAGCAGCGCATACTGGACTGCGGCGAAACGCGGGTTCACGACGGAGGTAAGGAACGCCACCACGGCGACGCTGGCAAAGCCGCCCGCGAGGTTTTCCCCTGCGATGGCAATCATCAGGCGGGCCATGCGATCCCCGGCATCTGCGCCTTGCGCGTCGGGTGATATCTGGGCCGCCCAGCCCGCAAACAGGCGCAAGGGTTCGGCGATATGGGTCCATTCGAGGAACGCATCGATCCCTGCGCCGCCTCGCGACAGGTCTGCGAACAACAGGTTGGTAGCTGCGGCGAGTACGGCGCCCGCAACAAGGACAGGCATCCGGCCGATGAAGCTGATGACCACTGCGCCCAACGCGGCGCCTGCCACGGTCATCAGCACACCGAAGAATTTCGAGGCGACGGCGACATCCGCCATCGTGTGGTGCAGCGCCCCGAAACGGTCGTCCAGATAGAACGGATAGGCAAACGAACCCCAGACTGAGTCCGTGAAACGGTAGGTGAGCGCCAAAAGGAGTACGAGCAGCGCGCCCCAGCCAAGGCGGGCGATCAGGTCCATCAGCGGATCGAAGATCGAACGGAACACGGCACGGATGGTGCGTGGAAGGGCGGGCTCGTCACTCGGCCCGACGACAATTTCTGCCGGGACCCGCCCATGACGCATCAACAGGATCAGCGCGCCAACGGCCGGCAGCAGGACGGTGAGGCCCACGATCCAGGGGCCCTGCTCCGCAACGAAGAGGCCGCCCTTCGGCGGCGGGACCTGGGTGAATGAGGCGATCACGAAGTTTGCGATCATCAGGAAGGCCACAATCCATCCGCCGGCGACGAGCAGCGTGGCGAAGGTGCGCTCGCGCTCCGGCAGGCCAGCCTGGAAGGTGAGACGCGCGGTGCCGGGTCCGGTTTCGACGTCCGGCTCCGGCGCCAGCAAGGTGCCGGAAATCGAGAGCACCATCATCGCGGCGATCATCACATAAACGACAACCCAGCCGAAGTATTCAGCCAGCAGCAAGGCCAGGAAGCCCGTGACGAAGCCAGCGATGCGGTAGCCGAACTGGTAGAGCGCGGCCATCAGGTCCTTGTCTTCTTCCGACCGGGCGACCTCGATCCGCCAGGCATCAAGCACGATGTCATGCGTGGCGGAGAAGAGCGCTGCGAGCAGGGCGATGACGGCAACGAGACCGATATGCTCGCCGGGATTGGAGAAGGCGAGCAGGAAGAGAAGGCCCGCAATCGGCAGCTGCAGACTGAACAGCCAGGTACGGCGGGGGCCGAGGAAGGGAAACGGATGGTGCGCGGTCTGGAAGGCAGGCGACCAGAGGAACTTGAACGCGTAGCCGATGGTGACGATCGACAGCACACCGATGGTCGAGGGTGTGACGCCTTCGGTGGTGAGCCAGGCATTCAGCGTGCCCAGCACCGCCCCGTAAGGCAGGCCCGCCGCAAGGGCGAGCAGGAACATCGCGGCCATCCGCCGGTCGCGCATGGCCTTCAGAGCCCGGACGAACCGGGGCGGCGCCTTGTCCGTCACAATGGCGACC
>JBGSKU010000351.1:0-9910 GCA_041741055.1 Hyphomonas sp. | reverse complement strand
ACTTTTAATCAGTAGGTCACAGGTTCGAACCCTGTTGGGCACACCATTTTCCCGAGAGAATTCCAGCTTGAATTCGGCGGTCCGGGGCCGTGTTGCCCGATCACCGAGACGCGTCTGTCGTGGTCCGGTCTGCCGTCGTGCTGGTTGTTGTTGGACCGCGCAGACTGATATGCGTTGACGGCCCGGGCATGCCCGGCGCGGCGCCCGGCTGTGACATCTGCGGAATCGTGATCCGGACAACGCTCAATGCATGAGCGACGCAGGCGACCGATTGAGGTTGCCCACGCGGGTATGCTGTCAATTTCGGGCAAGCAGGCTTGTGCCGCGCGGCGGCGTCCTGGCTTTGCCGGCTTTCAGCCGATCAGAATTTCAGAACGCCGGACGCGCCAACATAATGGCTCGTACCCGCTTCTGACATTTCGATGTCGTAGGACAGCCGCGCCGTAAAGATGCTGGAGCTGCTGTTGAACGAAAAGCCTGCCAGTACGCTGTCGCTGAATTCCTCCTGCGATGCGATCTCGAACGTTTGATCGCTGTCGATGAAGCTGGCTGTCGTTTTGTATGCTTTTCCAAGAAGCTCGTGGCGGAACCCGACTCGCGCCTCCGGAAAAATCCGGAACGTGCCGTTCTGGATTTCCCAATCCCGTCCCACCGCGAGCATGGCCGTGGCAGACGCGCGTTCTGTTTCGGCCGCGCCGATCTTGAGGGCCAGGCCCGTATTGCGCAGCGCCTTCTCGCGATAGGCGTCCTGGTTCAGGTGGAAGAAGTCAGCCGAAAGTTCGGGGCGTGCAAAGAAGCCGCCAGCCTTGAAGGTCGTGCCCAGCGCCGCAGTGGCGGAAAAGCTGGTTCCGCCCCAATCGGCGGTCACCTGGTCGGTGATGTCCTGGGTATCCAGCACATCGGCATCCGCGCGGCTGCTGTCGCGTTCTCCGGAGATGATGTCGAGTTCGCGAAGGCTGTTGAAATTGACTTTCGAAACCTGGCCCGCGCCGCTCAAATAGAGTTCGTCCCAACGCTTGAGCGCATACAGCCCGATTCCCGTTGAGTCGGTTGAAACCGGCTTGTTGCCGCCCGTCTTCTCCTCGTAGGAACCTGAGGCGAAGTTCATCATCACGCCGAAGGCATCAAGGGAGGCAACGGGAAAGTTGATGCCCCCGGCGAACGCGACGCCGCTGCCATTGTATCCGGGAACGCCCTCGCTGGCGTCAATGTCCGTGAACGTATGGGTTTCCTGCAGCCAGGCTTTCGCGCCTTCGCCCGGCGACTCCGCCAGCAGCCGCATCTGGTCGGCCAGCGCGCCATAGGTGGCGGTGGACTGTGCGCGCAGCAGTCGCGTGGAAGAGTCGGTGCGCTGGGGCAGGAGCTGGTTGTAGGCCTGGAAGAACGCGGACTCGTCTGCAATGCCGGCAAACGCAGCATCGAGCGTATCCGAATTTTCGAACAGTTCGAGGGCGGAGCTGAACGCAGCAGCCTGGTTTGTGTCCATCCCCAACTCGTCGGACGATTTCAGCCGGTAGACGATGTCCAGGCTATCGGTGACGCCATCGGTCAGGACGAGGTCGGTCTGGTAGATGAAGGGAAGGTCGCCGCTCAACGATACGCCGCCGGATTCCAGATCGGCGAGGATCTCCGAAGCCCGGATCACTGTGTAGGTCCCGGACGTGTTCAGGACGCGCGTAAATTCGGGTGTGATATCGACGCCATCCGACAACGCGGCTGTGCCGGCGACATCAAATACCGCGTCCGAAAAAGTTGTTCCTGGGTCGATCTCGATGATGAGGTTCGATCCGTTTCCGATCGTCAAGCTATCGGCCGACACCGCCGTTCCGCTGGAGAGGCGTGCGCGTGAATCGCTGATCAAGATATCAAGCGCGCTTCCCTCATTCGAAAGGGCGCCGGCGAATGTGGAGCCGCCTGAAACTTCGAACAGGGACGAAGTGCCTGAGCTGCCGAAATCGATATCGCCCGTCAATGAGGAACCATTCAGCAGGCGGAGGATACTGGACGTGCCTGTGAACGAGACATCTCCCTCGATTTCCGTGTCGCTCGCATAAATCTGGTTTGCGCCGCTGCCGAATGTCACATCACCTTCCAGCGTCCCTCCGTCCAGCTGCAACAGGTCGTCACCGGAGCCGAAGATGATCTGTCCGGTTATGCTTGGATCAAGCGTATCGAGTGAGTCGATTTCATCGTCTCCGTTGGCATCGTATGTCGCTTCGCGTTCATATTGGTGTATTGTCACACCGCTCGTGTTGGCAGAGAGATCGAATGCCACGGCATCTTCGCGAAGCGTAAGTTCCAGTCCGTCGCTGCTGTAGCTCGCTGTGACGGTGCCTGTGTTGACAATGGATGATAGGGAGCCGGATTGATCGAGAACGGCGACGACTTCGCCGGCATTGCCGGTTGAGCGGGCCTGGATGGTGCCGGAGTTTTCGAGCGTGGAAAGAGTGGCGCCCTCTTCGATCAGGATCGCCTTCGCAACGGTCGACACCTCGGTAGAAATCGTGGACTGGATGGAGCCGGTGTTGACCAGGGTGGGAACGGAGGTGTTGGTGCCCAGATGCAACGCAGTTGCATTCGCTTCGTATGCTGAAGCGTAGATTGTGCCGCTATTGTAAATGCCACCTTCGATGATCACGGAGTTTCCGGACGATTCGGAGCCTTCGATCAGAATCGCCGTTCCGTCAAATCCGACATTTGTTCCGACACCTGAGACGGTTCCGCGATTGATCAGGCCGTATTCATAGGTGAATTGTGCCAACACTTCGTCCGTGTCATCGTCGTCGTCATCGTCCAGCGTATCGAGAACGCTTTCCACGACGCCGCCCAGGACGAGATCGCCGTTCGCGGAGCCGTTCCAGTCCGAACTGATCAGGAGTGCGGGCGCTGACCCGTAGCTTGTAATCCGGCCGGACGATCGGTTCTCGTTGAAGTCTTCAATTGTATCTTTTGTTTCGTCTTCGGATTCGTCGTCGCTCGGGTCTGGATCGGCTACGGCCCCATTGACGAGCAGCCCCTGGCCAAGACTGCCGCCGATGATGACGCCGGACCCGCCGACCAGCAACTCGTCCGAGTCAAAGCGCTCTTCGAGCGGCTCCGTGCTGCTGGTCACAGACACGGGCGCGATGTAGTTTGTCGAGGACGTGTAAGCAAATCCCGTAGATGTAATTGAGCCGCCGATAGACACGGCGCCTGTAGCGCCCGAATCCAGGCGCAATCCTGTGGCGTTTTCACCCTGGACAGACACGGCGCCCCTGATGGCTATGGACCCGTCGACAATTCCTGAAACAGTGATGGCCTGCGCATTGTCTCCGACGACCGAGATTGTTCCGTTGACCACCAGATCGCCCAGAAGATCGTCAAGCAGGAGTATCCCGGCCGAGTCGTTGCCCGCAACGCGGAGGCTGGAACCTGTTTCCATCCGGATTGACCCGGTAAGCGGGCCGCCGCTGTTCAGTCGAATTGCCGTCCGGCCTGTGCCGATTGCAAGCGGGCCGTCGTCATCGTCGTCGTCGTCGGTGTCTTCCCGGCTATAGTCCTCAGTAAGCGCGATCGAGCCGCTGACCGTCAGGTTGCTGGTCAAGCCGGGTTCGATCAGTACACCAATGGTATCATCGGAATCCTCGATTTCGATCGATCCATCAATCGTGACGTCGTTCGGGCTGTCGATGGTTACGGCCGTGAATCCGGGTGTCTCGGAAACCTCAATGGACCCATCATCGGTGATCTCAATGTCGCCGGGCTGGCCGTCGTCCGCAGTTGATGTGCGGACGCTCGCTGTCGTCGTCGTGCTGATCTCGGCAGCTCGCGCGTGCTGGATCAGCGCCAGGGAAGACACACTCAGTATCAGGAAATTTCGGAAGAGGCTGGTCATGGTCCATTTCAATGTTGGGTGCCCCCTCGGAGCGTGGCGGAACGTAGACATCACCCGAAGGCGGATGTCGGGGACTCCGAGGGGGATCTTCGCCGCGTTAGGGGGGGGAGCGGCGTCGATAGGACGTGCTTACAGAGCAGTTCCGTGAAAAAGTGTGCCGTGACAGGTCTGTAGTTCAGTCCAATTGTGACGCCGCGACACAATTGGACGCCGACCCGGAACTCCCGGGCCAGACCTCGGACATTCTGGACGATTTTTAATTAAGATGACGTCCGCAGCCGATTGCGGGCGTTGCCGTATGACACGAAGCTGGCTCGTTGCGGCAAAGTTTGGACATGTGTTGGTGGGAGGACGGCCTCAGATACAGAGGCTTCTTCCTTGTCCAAGCGTCCATCCGGTTCCATAGCGATTTGTTCGCAGCATATCATGTCGCCCGAATGTTTCGGGCCGCCTCCATTGAATCTGATGGTCAGGTGTGCGGACCAGAGCAACCATGTGGGCCCGGTCACCGTAATGATCTGGGACGATGAGGACGGTTTTCCGTGGAGTGCCCGGCGTGCGCGCAGAACGGCTTACATCGACCCCGATGAAGGCCAGAAATCAGTCGTCTTCATGGGGCTCCGACCGGGTCGCTACGCTGTCACGGCGTTTGCAGATAAGACCCGGACCGGCAGGCTGAAGCGGAACCTGCTCGGCCGGCCGAAGCAGCCCGTGTATTTCGTGAATTCGGCACCTGGCGGCCCGAAACCACTCTTCCGCGATCATGTTTTCGTTCTCAGACAAAGCACGATCGTCGATCTGAAGATGTTTGGTGCAGAACCGGGCGCCCGCCGCTATAGGAGAGAAAATCGCCATGAGTTCGGATACGCTGAGTCCCGAAAAGATGTCCCTGACGCCTCAAGACCCGTCCGACCGGCCCAAACTGCTCGTGGTGGATGACGACTGGAACATCCGCGACAGTCTCAAGCGGTTTCTCGCGTCTCAGGAATTTGAAGTCGATGTCGCCGAAAACGCGGCTGTCGCCCGGCGCAAATTGCATGAATGCGCGCCCGACCTGGTGATCCTCGACATCATGATGCCCGGCGAGGACGGTTTGAGCCTTTGCCGCAGCATTGCGGAGCTGAAGACCATTCCGCTCATTCTGGTCAGTGCAAGATCGGACGACATAGACCGGATCATAGGGCTTGAGATCGGCGCAGACGATTACTTGGCAAAGCCGTTCCATCCGAGAGAGCTGCTTGCCCGCATCCGGGCCATCCTGCGGCGCCTGGGCCACAGTTCGACCGTTTCGGCTGGCGATGAAGTGCAGCAGTTCTTCGAGTTTGACCGGTGGGTGCTCGAAGTGCCCAAGCGGCGCTTGCGCCGCGACGACGGTGTGGTCGTCCAGCTCAGCGCATCGGAGTTTTCCCTGCTCATGGTGTTCATGAAGAATCCCCGGGTTGTCCTGTCGCGGGAGCGGATCCTGGATCTTTCGCGCGCGACCGATTCCGAAGTGTTCGACCGCAGCGTCGACAGCCAGATCAGTCGATTCCGCCGGAAACTTGAACGAGACCCACGCGAACCTGAAATCATCAAGACGGTCTGGGGCGGCGGGTACATGTTCGACACGAGCGTCCGCCGGATATGAAGCTTTCCTTTCCGGACACGCTTCTGACGCGGTCGATCTTGTTGTTGGTTACCGCGCTGATCCTCGCGCACGTCCTGGCAATTGTCAGCTTCAAGCTGATCGCCGAAAACCTGTTCGCCGCGATGCAGCGTTCGGCGCAGGCCGACGTCGCGATGCGGGTGCTCACGCTTGCCGGCAAGTCGGAGAGCCTCGAGCAGTTCGCAGACGCTGTGGTAGATATCGACGGCGTAATGTTCGTGCGGTTGGCGAAGATTTCAGACGTCACCGCAGACAATGAACTCGGCAGTGTCGTTCGTCACCGGTGGGAAGTGAGTGGCCGTCCTGATGGCGGATTTTCAGATTTCCGTTTAGGCGCGCCGGAATTCATCGAACGCCGGGAACGACCGGGTATGGCAGGCGGCGGCCGGCCGCCAGGAGAGTTTCCTGATGTCGATCCGTCGCGGGCGCGCCCGATGCCCCAGCCGGCCGACGGCGCAAGACCCGAATTGCCTCGGCGTCCCCTTGAAATCAAAGGCGGCCGGCCGCACGGGCCTTTCTCGCCGAACGGCGCCATCCTCTCGATCCAGTTCGACGATGGCCAGTGGGCGAACGTGCTCTTTTCAGGCAATCTTCCGAGCGGTCCGCCTATTCAGCCGTTCATTCTCATGCTGTCGCTGTCCCTCTTCACCGTCGCCATCACGGCGGCCTTCGCGGCGCGCTGGATCTACAAGCCCTTGAACAAGCTGGCATCGGCCGCATCCGCACTGGGGCGAGGTGAGCGCCATATGCCGTTGCCGGAGTCCGGCCCGCGAGATATCCGGCACGTCATGGAGGCGTTCAATGGCATGGCCACCCAGCTGGAAGCGGTGTTCCAGTCCCAAAAGGATGTGCTCGTCGCCATCGGTCACGACCTGCGCACGCCGATCACGGCGCTGCGCATCCGGACGGCGATGATCACGGACGAAGCCGAGCGCGAAAAGATGGACCGCGCTCTCGATCAGCTGGAAAGTCTGACCTCGGCCGCTTTAATGGCGGGGACAATCGGTGTCCGCGCCGAGACCCGGGACGTGATTGAACTCGGGGCGCTGATCGAGAGCCTGTGTGACGATCTGACGGATGTCGGGCTGCCGGTAATCTGCGAGGAGTTCGACGACCAATGGCTGGTCCAGGGGTCAGCCGATGACCTGATGCGGGCGTTGAGAAATATCATCGAGAACGCAGTCCGGTACGGTGTACAGGCGCGGATCAAAATCGTTCCGGGAGCGACCGATTTTCAGATCGTTGTCGACGATGACGGTCCGGGTATTCCCGAAGATCAGATGGCGCGCGTCTTCGATCCGCTCGTGCGGCTGGAATCTTCCCGCAGCAATGAAACGGGTGGCAATGGCCTGGGCTTGCACATTGCACGTAGCACAATTGTGGCGCACGGCGGCAGCATAACGCTTGAAAACCGCGATGGTGGAGGCCTTCGGGCGACCATTACACTTCCGCAATACAAGGGCGAACGGGGCCGTTGAGGCTAATTGTGTCGCGGCGCCACAAGCCCGCGCAGTTGCAGCAAACATCGGCCAAATCCGGAGCGTTAGTCACGGGCACCAATAACCTTCAGGCGTCGCCGGATCGGCCTCGCCTGCGACCATTCGGAACAGGTGCCCGTGAAACCTCATTTTTCCGCGTTCTCGGCCTACGGCCGGTTTCGCTTCTGGCTTTCCATTGTGCTGGGAGGCTGTGCGACCATGGCTCCCGCGGCTGCTTTCGCCCAAGCTGCCGAACAGGCCGGCGCGATTCGATCCATTCTGGTCGAAGGAAACCAGCGGATCGAAGCGCGCACGATCCAGTCCTATCTGCTGTTCAGCCCGGGCGACCCGTTTGATCCGGGCAAGATCGACCTGTCGCTGAAAACCCTGTTCGCGACCGGACTTTTCTCGGACATCGCTATCGACCGCAGCGGCGACGATGTCGTGGTTCGCGTGGTCGAAAACCCGATGGTGAACAGGGTGATCTTCGAAGGCAACAAGGCGCTGAAGGAGGACAAGTTCAAGGAAGAAATCCAGCTTGCGCCGCGCAGTTCGCTCACGTCTGCCCGCGTGATGCAGGACGTGAACCGGATGATGGAGATGTACCGGCGAGCGGGACGCTTCTCGGCCAAGATCACGCCCCAATACAAGCCACTGCCACAAAACCGTGTGGACGTAATTTTCGTGATCGAGGAGGGGCCCACAACGGGGGTGCGCTCGATCTCCTTCCTCGGAAACAATACGTTCTCGGACGCCCGCCTTCGCAGCGAGATCGTCACCCGGCAATCGCGGCTGTGGAATTTCTTCAGCGCAAATGACAACTACGATTCGTCCCGCCTCGAATACGACCGCGAAGTCCTGCGTAAACTGTACCAGGACAACGGCTACTATGATTTCCGGATCATATCGGCTGTCGCGGAAATGACGCCTGACGAGAAGGACTTCTTCATTACCTTTACGATCGAGGAAGGGGAGCAGTACTCGTTCGGCGACATCAAGGTCGAGACGTCGCTTTCAAAGCTCGATGCCGGGATGCTGACCAGCCTGACGCCCATCCACTCCGGACAGATCTACCGCGGACAGGCCATCGAGCAGACAATCGACGCCCTGACCTACGCTGCGGGCGTTGCCGGATATGCCTTCGTCGATATTCGTCCGATTGTTGTCGCTGATCCCGAGACTCGCAAAGTCGATATCACCTTCGTCGTTGACGAAGGGCCGCGCGTTTACATCAACCGGATCAACATCGTTGGAAATACCGCCACGCTCGACCGCGTCATTCGCCGTGAGATGCGGGTTTCGGAAGGAAACGCCTTCAACCGTGTGCTGATCGACCGCTCTCGCAACCGGATCAGGGCGCTCGGCTTCTTCAAGGACGTCACCATCGAGGAAACACCGACAGCGGATGGAGAACGGACCGACATCAACGTCAAGGTCGAGGAGCAATCGACCGGCGAACTCGCCTTCTCGGCTGGATACTCGTCGTCTGAAAATCTCCAGTTCGACGTGTCGATGACGCAGGCGAACCTGCTTGGTACCGGGCGATCTGCATCGTTGAGGCTTGCAACCAGTTCGCTCCAGCAAACCGCGACCCTGAATTTCACCGAGCCCCGGTTCCTCGACCGGTCGCTGTCGGCCGGCATCCAGTCCTGGCTGACCCGCTACGACTATTCCGACTATTCCAGTTACGAAGCGGTCTCGTATGGCATCGGCGCGAGCATGGGCTTTCCGCTTACCGATCGCACCCAACTGGGCCTTCGTTACCGGCTGCAATACGACCAGGTCGATTATGCTGACCGCAATATAATTATCGACCGCGACGGCAATCTCGTGGCGTCGAGTGTACGCGACGACGACGGCGTTGCCCGCGCGCCGCAAGCCTCTGACATCACCAGCAATGACCAGCTGCTCGTGGACGTTTGCGACGAGCGCTACCTGTTCCGTGAGTCCAGCTGCAGCAGCGAAGCGGACGCGTTGTCTTCGGTCGTCGGGTATTCCTTGAATTGGGACGGACGCAACGATCCCATCGAGCCGACGCGCGGCATGGAATTCCAGTTGGCCCAGGAAGTGGCCGGGCTTGGCGGCGACGTCCAGACGTTCAAGACCGAAGCCAGCGCCGCAGCCTACTATGGGCTGACCAAGTCCCTGCGTGCGTCGCTGCGCCTTTCGGCGGGCTTCATCGAGCCTTGGGGCGATGACAACACCGTACGGATCAACAACCGGTTCTTCCGCGGCGGATCCAGCTTCCGGGGCTTCGATGTGGCCGGGCTCGGTCCACGTCAGGTCGTTCGGATGTATGATCCGGATACCGGCGAAGAGGTTTCACTGACTCGCGGGAGCGCGCTGGGCGGAAACGCGTACTATCAGGCCACCGCAGAGCTCACGGTCCCGAATTTCCTGCCCGAGGAATATGGGATCAAAAGCGCCCTGTTCATCGATGCGGGCGGTCTTGGCAGCCTGTATGATCAGGATGTGACGGATCCGATCGAATACACGGACTCGTCGACGGGTTATGACGCCATCCAATATACCGAGACGGACCCCTCACTGCGTGCTGCCGCCGGTATCAGCTTCATGTGGGACTCACCTTTCGGTCCCCTGCGGTTCGACTTTGCCCACATTCTGAAAAGCGAAGACTACGACCGCACGCAATCCTTCCGGTTCTCGACTTCGACGAGGTTCTGATCCCGGCACGTTACTGGCTATATCAGGTGCGTGTATGGGACTAGGCTCGCTTGCCTGGTCGTGCGAACGTGCTCAGCCTCATTCGACGGTAAGCGGTTCGAGCGCCCCACCGATATGACGGGTTCTCTGTCGGCGTTATTTGCGCGAGCTTTGCGTTTTGGTTTGGAGCGTGGCTTTGGAACAAACGGTGCAACATTTGTTGGCTTCGGCTGGGAGCAACATCAGCCG
>JBGSKU010000350.1:0-5607 GCA_041741055.1 Hyphomonas sp. | reverse complement strand
CGGCCGGCCCGGATTTCTATCCCTGGGTCCGCCCCGGAACGGTGCGCCCTGTTGAGCCCACAGGGTCAGCAGCGACGACAGCGCCTGTCTGGGTGCCGCCCGAACGTCCGCGCGACGGAGGTTTCTACACAAAACTGGCCTCACCGCTCGGCGACGCGATCTTCAACGCGTCCAACCATGGCAATGCGGACAGCTTCTATGGCGGCGACTGGGTGCCCGAAAACATCGCCAGCCGCGCCGGCGGCGCCTTCCTGGAAGTGCGCCGGTTGGCCGGGGCCGCGCTGCCCTACAGCGCTGCCGAGATGCAATCGCGCAAGAAGTACAGCTATGGCCGCTACGAAGCGATCATCCAGCCCGCGTCGGGTTCAGGCCTGGTCACGGCCTTCTTCACCTATACCGGCCCCTGGTTCGGCGATCCGCATGACGAGATCGACATCGAATTCCTCGGCAAGGACCTGACCAAGGTTCACTTCAACTATTTCCGGAACGGCAAAAGCATCCAGCCGGCGACCTTCGACCTGCCCTTCGATGCCGGCGAAGCGCCGCACCTCTACGCCTTCGACTGGCGTCCGGACGGCATCACCTGGTACATCGACGGGGTGCCCTTTTATGCCACCGTGCCGGATGATCCGGCGATCCCGGTGTCGGCCGGCAAGGTCATGTTCAGCGCCTGGACCGGCAAACCGTCGATGGCAGGCTGGCACGGCCAAGCCACATTCCGCGACGGTTCGGGCGCGCAGTTCAACTGCGTGTCGTTCACACCGATGGGACACGATACGCCCCGCTGCGGCGACACCTACGTCAAGCCGGCGGCCAAGCTTGCCGCCCAGCCGGTGCGCTGATCAGCCTTTGATATCCTTGGTGATCTGATCGCGGGCGATAGGGGTCAGGCGCGCGAGCTGCTCCTCGATGCCCGGAGCAGTCTGTTGGACGCCGGCTGCGCTCAGGTCGGCCAGCACCTTGCGGATCACGTCGCCGTCGCCGGCTTCCTCGAGATCGGCGATCACCACCGTCTTGGCGTAGGCTTCGGCAGCAGTGGCATCGAGCCCCATCAGGTCTGCGGCCCAGAGGCCCAGCAGCTTGTTGCGGCGGGCTGCGACCTTGAACTGGGTTTCCTGGTCCAGGGCGTAACGGGCTTCCTCGGCGCGTTCACGATCATCGAATGAGCTCATGGAGGTACCCTTTTCTGCGGCAGGAGTTCTGGTTTCCGGGGTCATATAGGTCTTGGAGGCGCCTGTTCGCAATAATTGTTTCTGCCTCCGACTTGGCGTAACAGTCGCGCCTTCAGGGACGCAGCCCGGTGATTCCGCCGGAACAAGACGTCCCAGGCACTGCAGGAAGGGCCGGATAGAATGAGCAAACGGCGCATCGTCTATGAGGGAAAAGCCAAGATCCTCTATGAGGGTCCGGAGCCAGGCACCCTGATTCAGTACTTCAAGGACGACACAACCGCCTTCGACGCCCAGAAAAAGGCCGTGCTGGATGGCAAGGGTGTGCTGAACAACCGCATCAGCGAGTTCATCATGACCCAGCTGACGGCTATCGGCATCCCGACCCACTTCATCCGCCGCCTCAACATGCGCGAACAGCTGATCCGCAAGGTCGAGATCATCCCGCTGGAAGTGGTCGTGCGCAACATTGCCGCGGGCTCGCTGTCGACCCGCCTTGGCATGCCGGAAGGCCAGCAGCTGCCGCGCCCTCTGGTCGAGTTCTATTACAAGAGCGACGCCCTGCATGACCCGATGGTCTCGGAGGAGCACATCGCCGCGTTCGGCTGGGCCACGCCGCAGGAATATGACGACATCATCGCCCTCGCCCTGCGGGTGAACGACTACATGTCCGGCCTGTTCGCCGGCGCCGGCATCCGTCTCGTCGACTTCAAGATCGAGTTCGGCCGTTTCTTCGAGACCGATCACGACATGCCGCGCATCCTGCTGGCCGACGAGATCAGCCCGGACAGCTGCCGGCTCTGGGACAACAAGACCGGCGAGAAGCTGGACAAGGACCGCTTCCGCCGGGACCTCGGCGGCGTGACGGAGGCCTATGCCGAAGTCGCCCGCCGTCTTGGGATCATCAAGGAATCGGGCGACACGGACAACGTCGTCAGCTTCACCGGAGGCAACAAGTAATGAAGGCCGTCGTTCACGTTTCCCTGAAGTCCGGCGTCCTGGACCCGCAAGGCAAGGCCGTCGCTGATACGCTGGCCCGTATGGGCTATGGCGAGGTCGAAGCGGCCCGCGTCGGCAAGGTCATCGAGCTCGAGCTCGAGGACGGTCTGGCCAAGGCCGACGCTGAAAAGCGCGTGAAGGAAATGTGCGCGAAACTGCTCGCGAACACGGTCGTCGAAAGCTACCGGATCGACGTGCTGGCCTGAAGCGGAATGCCCGTGCAGACCTGACGAAAACGCGCCGCCCTCCGGCGCGTTTTTCATTTCTGGCGCACATGCACGCGCAAACATGGTTTCCCCAGTGTTCATCATTTCATGGGATTAGTGAGCGAATAATCACTTGCAAATGTCAGGCCGGGCTGCTATGTTCCTTGCATCAGGATCGGAGAACCCCGAATGGCCCGCCCCGCATCGACCCAGCCCAAAGCGCCCGAACAGAAACAGCGCGCCCGAAACGCGAAGCCGAAGATCGAGCGCGCGGCGCTGAAACTTTTCATCCATGAAGGCGTCGATGCCGCCACGACGCGCGAGATCGCCGACAAGGCGGGCGTGTCGGAAGGCGCGCTCTATCGCCATTACAAGGGCAAGGACGAGCTCGCCCTTTCGCTGTTCATGGCCACCCACCAGAAGCTGTCGCAATTGCTGACCGAAGCGCTGTCCGGCACCGGCAAGCTGGAGGAGAAAGTGCTCGCGGCGGTGACGGCCTATTGCAAGCTGGCGGACGAGGACTTCCTCCTCTTTTCCTTCCATCTCGTTTCGCTGAACCGCTACCTGCCTTACGACAAGCGCCGCGAGGACGATCCCGTTTCGGTGACCGAGCGGATCATCGGCGGCCTGATGTCGGCCGGAACGATCCCCAAGGGCGATCCGGCGCTGAAAGCGGCCATGGCGCTCGGGATAGTGATGCAGTCCGGACAGAACAAGATCTACAACCGGCTGCCGGGCCCCCTGTCGCAGCATGCGCCGGCGATGGCCCGGGCGATCATCGCTGTCCTCAAATCCAACTGATCCTTCGTCTACGGAGTATCCTCCCATGCGCGGCGCGCTGTTCCAGCTGGCCTACTGGTTGCTCTCGGTCCTATACGTGCTCGTCTCGCTGCCTTTCCTGGCCTGGCCCGGACATGGGCCGGTGCGCGCCATCATCAAGAGCTACACGCGTGCGATGAACCTGGCGCTGCGTCTGATCGCCGGCATCAAGAAGGAAGTACGCGGACGGCAGAACCTGCCGGACGGCGCCTTCGTGATTGCGTCGAAACACCAGAGCTGGGGGGACGGCTTCCTGGTCTATCCGGAAGTGTCGAACCTCGCCTTCGTCACGGGCGATCATCTGGAGCGTTTTCCGCTCGTCTCCGGCATCCTCAAGAAGCTCGGCGCCATCGTCATCGACACCTGCGGCGGCGGCGAGAAGAAGGCGTCTTCGCTCGCCAACGGCATGCAGAAGGCCAAGGATGACGGCCGCCGTGTGCTGATCTACCCGGAAGGCCACCTCGCGCCCATCGGCTATCATTTCCGCTACAAGTCCGGCGTCTGGCACATGGCAGAAGCGATGGGCGTGCCCGTCGTGCCGGTGGCCACCAATATCGGCGTATTCTGGCAGCAGCAGGAAGCGCCGAAGCGGGCCGGCAAGGCGATCATCGAGTTCCTTGAGCCGATCCCGCCCGGCCTTCCCAAGGACGAGTTCATTGCCCGCCTGACGGAAGTGATCGAAGCCCGCACGGCAGAACTCGTCGCTGAAGCTACCGGCGAGCCGGTCCGCCGCGCCACGCTGATCCCCGATCCGCCGAACGGCTTCGAGGCCAAGCCGACCCCGGACGACCTCGCCGCTTACAGCAAGGCCTAGGGCAAGAGCGCCGCCTTCCAGAGCGCACACTTCATCTCGACGCTACGCGCAGCGTGAGCGGGACTGGTTGAAGGCAACGTCACGATTTCGGCCAACGGTGGACCCTGGCGGACGACGTGTTTCCGGAAGGCCGCTGCGGCCTTGCCGCCGTTCAGGCCGATGCGGCGGATAGAAGGATGGGTCCTGAAGAAGGCTGCAAAATCGTTTGGCACTTCCGAGCGGATGTTCGAATCGAGGCTCCCCTCGCGCTCGCAGGCTTGCAGCACGTCCCACACCGCGACGCCGCTTGCCATGAGCTGAACCACACGCTCCGCATACGGCAGATCCGGACCGGCGCCGAAGAGCGCGCCCATGATGGGCCAGAAAGCATTTCGCGGATGGGCATAGTACTGGCCGGCCTCAAGGGAGGCGACGCCGGGCATGCCGCCAAGGATGAGAATGCGCGCATCCGGCGCCGCAACCGGCGCGAAGCTACGGACGATCATTCTGCCGCGGCAGGGACGATCGTGACGCTCTCGCCGCAGCCGCAGGCGTCGGTCTGGTTCGGATTCCGGAACACAAACTTCTCGTGCAGCGGCGTAACCTCGTAATCGAGCTCACTGCCGAGCAGGAACAGCACGGCCTTCGCATCGATCACGATGGTGACGCCATTGTCTTCCACCACCTCATCGAGCGTTTCCGGGGCAGCGGCATAGTCCATGACATATTCCATGCCCGCGCAGCCGCCATTCTTCACGCCCACACGCAGAAAGCCCAGGCCGCGCTCGTCCATGATCTCCCGCACGCGCGCGGCGGCGGCATCGGAAAGGCGAACGGGTTTCGGGCGGGGACGTCTGGCCATGGTCTTTAGATGGGGGCTCGCGCCGCCTCCTTCAATCAGAGCATGTTCAGCGCGAGGCGCGCTTCATCAGACATGCGGGCGGGTGTCCAGGGCGGGTCGAACGTGAGACGCACCT
Organism: Hyphomonas sp.; assembly: GCA_041741055.1. GTDB lineage: Bacteria > Pseudomonadota > Alphaproteobacteria > Caulobacterales > Hyphomonadaceae > Hyphomonas. The sequence continues at coordinate 644 of JBGSKU010000350.1, read as the reverse complement.
CGACATCGGCCACGCCTTCGACCGTCTTGGCGGCATTCTCCACCCAGCCCGGCATGTCACCGGCCACGGGGCAACCAGGCGCCGTCAGCGTCATCTCGATATCGACCTTGCGGTCATCGTCGATATCCACCTTGTAGATCAGCCCCAGTTCATAGATGTCGACGGGGATTTCCGGGTCGAACACGGTCTTGAACGCGGCGATCAGCTCGTCCGTCATCCGGTCGAGTTCTTCCTGGGGAATCGCCGATTCTGCGGGCGATTCCGCCGCATTCATCGAGTCCCGGGACGCAAGATCATCTGCCATATGGCTTCCTATACCAGCATTTTCCGCGCCTTGGCGAGCGCTTCGGCGAAGGCGTCGACCTCCGCTGACGTATTATATAGGGCAAAGCTGGCCCGGGCCGTAGCCGTGACACCCAGATGCTGCATCAGGGGCTGCGCACAGTGGTGGCCGGCGCGGACTGCCACGCCGTACCGGTCGAGCAACTGAGCAATGTCGTGGGGGTGGGCGCCCTCGAGGCTGAACGACAACACGGCGCCCTTGCCCGGCGCTTCGCCGTGCACCGTCAGGCCATTGATGCCCCGCAACGCCTCACGGGCGCGGGCATAAAGCGCGTGCTCGTGGGCGGCGACTTCGGCGGCAT
>JBGSKU010000349.1:0-2515 GCA_041741055.1 Hyphomonas sp. | reverse complement strand
GCGCGGATCTCGTCATCGAGCTTCTCGAGCGCCGCCTTGGAGCGGGCCAGCGCAATCACGAGATCGCCTTGCCGGGCGAGCTCCAGCGCAATGGCGCGGCCGATGCCGCGCGAGGCGCCGGTAACGAGGATGAGGCGTTTGGTCTGGGTCATGGCGCGGCGTGTAGCGCGCCGCTCAGACGTCGTCCAGCAGGGAGAGCTGGCGCTCCTTGTCGGCCTGGTCCTGCTGGTAATCGATCAGCGGGGTCGGGTATTCGCCGGTGAAGCAGTGATCCGAGAATTGCGGGATCATGCTGTTGCGCAGCGGCTCGCCGATGGCTTTGTACAGGCCGGGCACGGACAGGAAGCCGAGGCTTTCGACCTGCAACTCCTTCACCATTTCCTCATGTGAGTGGATGGCGGCAAACAGTTCGGACTTGGCGGCCATGTCGATGCCGTAGAAGTCCGGGTTCACGATCGGCGGGCTGGCCGAACGGAAGTGGATCTCGCGGGCGCCGGCTTCGCGCACCATCTGCACGATCTTCTTCGATGTGTTGCCGCGCACGATGGAGTCGTCGACCAGGATCACGCGCTTGCCTTCGAGCACGGCGCGGTTCGGGCTGTGCTTCTTGGAGATGGCGGTCTGGCGGCCGGTCTGTGTCGGCTGGATGAAGGTGCGGCCCACATAGTGGTTGCGGATGATGCCCATCTGGAACGGGATGCCGGACTCTTCGGAAAAACCGAGCGCGGCAGGCACGCCGGAGTCCGGCACCGGCACGATCACATCGGCATCGGCCGGCGTCTCGAGGGCCAGCTGGTGCCCCATCCGGCGGCGTACTTCGTACACGGAGCGTCCCTGGATGAAACTGTCCGGGCGCGCAAAGTAGACGTATTCGAAGGCGCAGGGGCTCGGCGGGCGGGGTGCAAAGGCGCGGAAGCTCTCGAGGCCTTCTTCGGAGATGACGACGACCTCGCCATTCTCGATCTCGCGCACGAATTCTGCGCCGATGATGTCGAGCGCGCAGGTTTCCGAGGCGAGCACATAGCCCGCACCAAGCCGGCCGAGCACGAGCGGACGCAGGCCGATGGGATCGCGTGCGCCGATCAGTTTCTTGCCGGTGATGCCGACGAGGGCATAGCCGCCTTCGATCTGGTGCATGGCATCGATGAGACGCTCGACGAAGCGCTTCTTCGGGCTGCGGGCCACGAGATGGAGGATGACTTCAGTGTCCATCGTGGACTGGAAGATCGCACCGTCCTTGACGAGCTGCTGGCGCAGGTGGCGCGCGTTCGTCAGGTTGCCGTTATGGGCGACGGCGAAGCCGCCGAGCGCCAGATCGGCAAAGATCGGCTGGATGTTCCGCAGGATCGGGCGGCCCTGCGTCGAATAGCGGTTGTGGCCGATGGCGGCGTGGCCGGGCAGGCGCTGACGCAGGTCGCCGCCGAAATGGTCGCCGACGAGGCCCATATGGCGTTCGGAGTTGAAGCGCTTGCCGTCAAAGCTGACGATGCCGCAGGCTTCCTGGCCCCTGTGCTGCAGGGCGTGCAGGCCGAGCGCGGTGAGCAGGCTCGCTTCCTTGTTTCCGAACACGCCGAAAACGCCGCACTCTTCGCGTGGCTTGTCATCATCATTGTCGAAATAGGCCATCGGAAGGTCCGACTCGCTTTGGGGCGCCGCTGCCCGGTCGGGATATAGTTCGGTTTTCCCCGGGGCGAAAGGGTAGAGATGTGACGGATTTGCCCCGAGATGCAGAAAGTCCGCTCAGAGCATCCGCGACGGCGTCAGTTCCGGATGGATCACGAGAACGTCGAACAGCGCGCCCGGCGGCACCCGTGGAACTTCGCTCGCTTGCGGCTCGGGATGGGCCTTTGCGCCATACCATTCCATGCCGATCGGCGTCTCGCGCCAGCCGGTTACCATCGAATTGTCGGGCAGGGTTGCCAGGTCGAACCACGCGAGCTGGCCGCTCGCTTGGGTCAGCAAGGCATTCAGCGTATCCTGGCGGGCGGTGCGCGTAAGGGTAATCGGCGCGGCATCGGGCGCGGCGTCCGGCGGAACGGCGAGGAAGGTGGCGTCGGTGAATTCCTGGATCAAGGCGGCGTAGCCTTGGCCGAGTTCTTCGCGCAGCACGGCGCCCGAGGGAATGTAACCGGCGCCCTGACCGGCGGGCCGGCCGCCCTGCACATGGATATTGTGCCCCCACAGCGCAGCTTTGTCCGCTCCGGCAAGGCTGAGCGCATTCTGCGCCATGAACACGTCGCGCCGGCTCCAGTATTCGAGATTCGCGAGGGACATGTCGCCGTCCGAGGTTTCGTATTCGAACGCATTGAGGCCCTGCCACGCGCGGCGGGCCGTGAAGGCGGCATTGTCGAGACCCAGGCGCTCAAGCTCGGCTTCAAGCATCCGGCAGGCGGCTTCGGCTTCGAACCGCTGGGCGGAGCTGATCGTCTTCAGCATCAGGTCGTGGCGCGCGGCTTTGGCCGCGTCGGTCAGGATCGGCGCCAGGGCGACGGAAATCGCATCCGCTGCGCCGGAA
>JBGSKU010000348.1:0-4003 GCA_041741055.1 Hyphomonas sp. | reverse complement strand
GTCGTGCACGCCTGGGCGCCGGAAACCGGCGGCTTCGTGCGCACCTCGATGCGCTCGCTCGCTGTCACGCGCAAAGGCATGGGCATCGGCGCGGAGCCGGCCTTCATCCTGCACCGCACTGCCAAAGATAAACTGATCCTTGAAGATCCTGCGACCGGCGAATGGGTCAGCCTCGACGCCTTCGGCGGCGACAATGCCGGTCAGTTCGCCAGCCTCTTCGAAGACGCGAAAGGGGCCGCACAATGAGCGCGCGCCGTTTCACCATTCCGTGCACCATCCGTGTCGAGCACACCTACGAATCGCTCGAAGCGCATGTCGAACTCGATGGCGGCGTCAAGCCGGGCATCGGCGACAAAGTGCTCGTCCACGGCGCGCCGGTCAGCGTTCCGTTCGGCCGCAGCCTTGTGCTGCGCCGCGAAGCGACTGTGACGCGCGCGAACGTTTTCGAAAAGGCGCTCGTGCGTCTTCAGTCGATGTTTGAACTCACAGAACTCTACGAAGTGAGTTTTTCTGATGGAAAGGTTTGAGCCATGACGATTGCTACGCTCACGGATGAGGAAATGCGCGTTCTCGAAGCGCCGCCGGCATTCGACACGAACCAGATCGCGATGCGGGAGACGATGCTCTCACCGCGCTTCTACACGACGGATTTCGCCGAGGTCGACAAGGTCGATGTTTCGGGCGTGCGGGAAGAGTGGGATGCGTTGATCGCCGAAATGGAGTCCGATCCCAATCGCAACCACTTCAAACGCACCGCCGAGTTCGACAATATCCTCGGCAAGCTGTCGCCGGAGCTGCGCACGGAATTCGTGGATTTTCTCGTCAGCTCACTGACGTCAGAATTTTCGGGCTGCGTGCTTTACCGCGAGATCACGCGCCAGGTCGAGAATCCCGACATGAAAGCCTTGTTCCGCCTGATGGCACGCGACGAGGCCCGCCATGCCGGCTTCATCAACTTCGTGCTGAAGGATTTCGGAATCGGCGTCGATCTCGGCTTCCTGACGCGCAAGAAGAAGTACACCTTCTTCAAGCCCAAATACATCTTTTACTCGGTCTACCTGTCCGAGAAGATCGGCTATGCGCGCTACATCACGATCTTCCGCCAGCTCGAGAAGCACCCGGAATTCCGTTTCCACCCGATCTTCAAGTGGTTCGAACAGTGGTGCAACGACGAGTTCCGCCATGGCGAGGCCTTCGCCATGATCCTGCGTGCTAACCCGCACCTGCTTGAGGGCGGCAACAAGTACTGGATCCGTTTCTTCCTTCTGGCGGTCTACGCCACGATGTACGTGCGCGACCATCGCCGCCCGGCCTTCCACGCGGCGCTCGGCGTCGATCCGACAGATTACGACTATCAAGTGTTCCGCGTGACCAACGAAATCGCCCGTCAGGTCTATCCGGTCGAGCTTGATATCAACGCCCCCGCCTTCCGCGCGGGTCTGGAGCGGATCCGTCAGAATACCGACAAGATGGAAGCGATCCAGGGCAAGGATCCGCTCTCCTGGCTGCGCAAGAAGGCGCTTGTCCTGTCCAACGGCCTCACCTTCCTGCAGCTGTACTTCCTCCCCGTGCGGAAGAACAAATTGCCGGCCAAGGTCCGGCTCCAGCCGGCCTGGTAGGAAAGGAAAGACCCGCGGAATGACCGCCTACGCCACCCCCATCGTCTTTGCAGCGCTCGCCTGGTGGCTGAGCACGGGGGCAATTTTCTGGCTCATCGGCCGTCCGCGCGCGACGTTCAAGTGGACGGCGCTGGGCGCGACTTTCGTGCTCGTCGGCGCCACAGTGATGCTTGTCAGCTTGCGCGGCGAAACCAGCGTCCTGGCGGCCTACGCAGGCTTCGCCACGGGGCTCGCGCTCTGGGCTTGGCACGAAGTGATGTTCCTGACGGGCTTCATCACCGGCCCATCGCGCCGTCCGTGCCCGGACGGGCTATCAGGTTGGCCGCGCTTCCGCGCCGGCCTTGCCGCTGTGCTTCACCATGAACTCGCCATCATCGCGCACGCGGCGATCCTCGTCTGGCTCAGCTGGGGCGCGGCCAACCAGTTCGCCTTGTGGACCTTCCTGATTCTCTGGGGCATGCGCATCAGTGCAAAGCTGGTTGTCTTTACCGGGGCGCCAAATCTGGTCGACCAGTTCATGCCGCGCCACCTCGATTACATGAAAACCTATTTCTCGCGCCGCGCGCCCGGCAGCCTGTTTGCTGCGGCGCTGATCGCCATCACCACGGTCTCGGCCTTGCTCGCACTCACCGCGTTCAGCCATGCGCCCGGCAGCCATGCCTTCGCCGGCTTCCTTCTTCTTACTGCCATCGCCATCCTGGCCGTCATCGAGCACTGGGTGCTCGTGTTGCCCGTGCGCGATCCGTCTCTTTGGGGCTGGGCAATGAAGCCCGTCCGGACTGCAACAACCCAACAAAAAATGGACTGACTGGAGGGCCTACAAGATGAATTTCGAATCCTACTTCGAAGACGAACTCGCGAAACTCAAGGCAGAGGGCAATTACCGTGTCTTCGCGGATATCGAGCGTGAGAAGGGGGCCTTCCCGAAAGCCGCATTCCACGGCCCCTCCGGCGTCCGGGATGTGAAAGTCTGGTGTTCGAACGATTATCTGGGCATGGGCCAGCACCCTGAAGTGCTCGCGGCGATGCATGAAGTGATGGATCAATGCGGCGCGGGCGCTGGCGGTACACGCAACATCTCCGGAACCAACCACTATCACGTCCTGCTGGAACAGGAACTTGCCGACCTTCACAACAAGGAGGCGGCGCTGCTGTTCACGTCGGGCTATGTGTCCAACTGGGCGGCCCTCGGCACGCTTGGCGCCAAGATCCCGGGACTGATCATCCTGTCGGACGCGCTCAATCACGCCTCCATGATTGAAGGTATCCGCCACAGCCGCGCCAAGTGCGTCGTGTTCCGCCACAACGACCCCGAGGACCTGCGCCGCAAGATCGAATCGCTCGATCCGGCTGCGCCCAAACTCATCGCCTTTGAATCGGTCTACTCCATGGATGGCGACATCGCGCCCATCGAAGCCTTCTGCGATATTGCCGACGAGTTCGGTGCGATGACCTATCTCGACGAAGTGCACGCGGTCGGCCTCTATGGCCCGCGCGGCGGCGGCATCGCCGAACGTGAAGGCCTGATGGACCGCCTCACAGTGATCGAAGGTACGCTCGGAAAGGCATTCGGCGTCGTGGGCGGCTATATCGCCGCGTCCAAGGCCCTCGTCGATTTCGTGCGCAGCTTCGCCTCGGGCTTCATCTTCACCACGGCGCTTCCGCCGCATATTGCGGCCGGCGCCCGTGCCTCGATCCAACACCTGAAAGTGTCGGACTGGGAGCGCAAGCGCCAGCGCGACCGCGTGGAGAAAGTCCGTGTACGGCTTCGACAGATCGGCATCCCGACCCTCGAAAACCCCAGCCATATCGTACCGGTCATGGTCGGCGATCCGGTCAAGTGCAAGATGCTCTCGGACTGGCTGATGGAACGCCACGGCATCTATGTGCAGCCCATCAACTATCCGACCGTTCCCAAGGGCACCGAGCGGCTGCGCATCACGCCGTCGCCGGTTCATTCCGATCAGGACATTGAAGACCTGGTCAGCGCCCTGTCCGAGCTCTGGTCGCATTGCGCGCTCGCTCGCGCCGTCGCCTGAATCGCGACGCTTGACACAAGGGCGCTACAAATGTAGCAAGTCCGCTATAGATATAGCGGAGACTTGCCCATGTCCCAGCCCAATGCGTCCGAACTGGCCGTCCTGAAGCATTTGTGGACCAGCGGTCCGCAAAGCGCCCGTGAGGTCCATGATGCGGTCGGGCCGGGGCAGGGGTGGAAAGCCTCGACCACGCGCACGGTCATCGTCCGGATGGAGGAGAAGGGCTGGGTCAGCCGCACGGAGGTGCATGGCGTGGCTGTCTACACGGCCGCGCTCGACCGCACGGCCACGCTTGGCGGCCTCGTGCGCCATCTGGCGCGCCACATCCTCGACATGGACGGCCCG
>JBGSKU010000347.1:0-5027 GCA_041741055.1 Hyphomonas sp. | reverse complement strand
GCGCGCTGATCGACATGAAGCAGCGCCTGACCGCCTTCGCCGACCAGCGCACCGCCATGCTGGCCGGTGTCAGCCACGACCTGCGCACGCCGCTGACCCGGCTGAAGCTCGCGCTGGCAATGATGGAAGAAAACGCCGATATCCGCGCCGCCAAATCCGATCTCGACGACATGGCCATGATGCTCGACGAATACCTCGCCTTTGCACGCGGCGAGGAAGGCGACGAAGCCGAATTGTTCGACCTCGGACAAATGGTGCGCGAAGTCGTATCCAGCTTCGGCGGTCATATCCCGGTTGTCGGCCCCTCGCGCATCATGGTGACCGGGCGGCCACTCGCCCTGAAACGCGCGGTGACAAACCTCATATCCAACGCCATGAAGTATGCGACTTCGGCGCGCGTAACACTGGTCGACGGACCGCACTGGGCCGAGGTTGCGGTGGACGATGACGGGCCGGGTATTCCGGCCGAACGCCACGAAGAGGCTTTCCGCCCCTTCTCCCGGCTCGACGAGTCGCGCAGCCAGAATGAATCCGGCAGCGGGCTCGGCCTGACACTTGCGCGCGACACGGCGCGGGCCCATGGCGGAGACGTGCGCCTCTCCGTCAGCCCCCTCGGCGGCCTGCGTGCGGTCTTGCGCGTACCGAACGAGCCGCGCTAAGAGGCGCGTGTGAGCACTTCAAAATCAAAACTCGTCATCCGCAACGCAACGCCCAAGGACATACCGGCCTTGCTGCCGCTGTATGAGAAAGCCTATGGCGTCGGCCTCGGATATACCGCAGACCAGATCGCCGGACAGATCAACCGCTTTCCGGACGGCCAGTTCGTCGCCGAGTTCGAAGGCCGGATTGTCGGCCACTGCGTGACCTTCATCATCTCCTCCAGCGTGGCCATGGCCCAGCATACCTGGAACGAGATCACCGGCGGCGGCTTTGCGGCCCGCCACGATCCCGAAGGCGACATGCTGTATGGCATGGACGTCCTGGTCGATTCGGAATTCCGCCGGCTGAGGATCGGACAGCGGTTCTACAAGATTCGCCAGGACCTGTGCCAATGGCACGAGCTGAAAGGCATCATGTTCGGCGGTCGGATCCCCGGCTATCACCGCCACACCAGGCAATACCCGAACCCCGCCGACTATGTGGAGGCCGTGCGCGAGTCCAAGTTGCGCGATCCGGTGCTGACCTTCCAGCTGCGCCAGGGATTCGAGGTCATCGGTGTGCTGAGGAATTACATGGCGGAGGACCTGGAGTCCGGCACGCATGCGACGCAGATGCTGTGGCGCAATCCGCTGGCGCAGGAGAAAATCAAGGCAAAGCCCGGCTCGGGCAACACGTCCCTGCCCGAGCGCGTGCGCGTGGCCACCGTCCAGTTCCAGATGCGCCGCATCAACTCGATCGACGATTTCGAACAGCAGGTGGAATATTTCGTCGACATCGCCTCCGACTACCGCGCCGACTTCGTCACTTTCCCGGAGCTCTTCACGCTGCAGCTGCTGTCGCTGGAGAACAAACCGCTGGGCCCGGTTGAGTCGATCCAGAAGATTTCGGAATACACGCCGCGCTTCATCGCCTTCATGGAAAAGCTGGCGGTGGCTTACAACATCAACATCATCGGCGGCTCGCACCCGTCCGAGATGGCAGACGGCGACATCCACAATGTGGCCTATGTCTTCCTGCGCGACGGCTCGGTCCACACGCAGGAGAAGTTGCACCCCACGCCCTCCGAGCAGAGCTGGTGGAACATCAAGGGCGGCGAAGGCAACCACGTCATCCAGACCGATTGCGGCCCGATCGGCGTGATGATCTGCTACGATTCCGAGTTCCCGGAAGTCGCCCGTCACCTTGTGGACCAGGGCGCGCTGATGCTGTTCGTCCCCTTCTGCACCGACGAGCGGCGCGGATATCTCCGTGTACGGTATTGCTGCCAGGCCCGCGCGATCGAGAACCAGTGCTACGTGGTGATGTCGGGCGTCGTCGGCAACCTGCCGAACGTCGAGAACATGGACATCCACTATGCCGAAAGCTGCATCCTGACGCCGTCCGACTTCGCGTTCTCGCGCGACGGCGTGGCGGCGGATACGGCGGCCAATACCGAGACGATTGCCCTGGCAGACTTGTCGCTGTCCGACCTGCTGACCGCGCGCCAGTCCGGCGCGGTGCGCAACCTCAAGGACCGCCGCTTCGATCTCTACCGCGTGGCGTGGAAGAAGTAAGCTAGCTTAGCCTTGCAGCGAGCTGGTCCATGAAGCCCGCGAGTTCGAGATCCTTCTGCGTAACACCATCGGCGTCATGCGTGGTGAGGGTTACCTCGACCTTGTTATAGACGTTGAACCATTCCGGGTGGTGGTCCATCTGCTCGGCCTTCAGCGCCGCACCCGACATGAAGGCGAAGGCGGATTTGAAGTCGGCGAATTTGTAGCGCTTGAAGATCGCGTCACGGTCGCCCTCAACCGGGGTCCATCCCTTCAGGGCCTTGATCGCGGCAGCCGCGCCGATCTTTGCGGTCATGTTCAGTCCTCCCCGTCTTGTCCGAGTACGAAGTAAATCCACACGCCCTCTTCCGAGATCGCGGTGCGCATGCCGGGATAGCCTTCGCCAGCACGGATGCGGCCGATGCCTTCATCGCCGATCAGGTCTTCAAGGCGCTTGCGGTCCTGGAAGGTCAGCTTCTCCGGGATCAGGTCAGCGGGGTCCTTCGCGGCCAGGTCCGGCCAGACATACCAACGCTCGCCATCGATCTCGCGCAGGCCGGCCGGCTGGTCCAGCAGGTCGCGCAGCTTGCGGTTGGGATCAACACCGGTGCGGCGAAGGAGGTCCCAGAAGCGTTCATGGTCCTGCCCGCCGAGGTTCGACTTGAAGTCCGGATTGCGCGCGGCAATGGCGGCGAGCCCGCGCAGCGAGCCGCGCGTCGCCTGCTTCAGCAATTCGTCACGTGTGCGGGCAGCGGCGTCGCTGATCTCGATCTCAGACGGCGCCTGGGGCGGCTGGGCGAGACGTTCATCCGGCACCGGCGGCAGGGGCAGCACGACCTCAGGCTCCGCGCGCCCGCAGGCGGCAAGACCCATCAGCATCGCAATGAGGCAGAGACTAGCTGAGCGCATAGCCGGTCACGGCTTCCAGATCGGCCAGAAGCTGCGCCTCGCTGGTGACCTTGATGGTGGCCATGCCCATGTTGCGGGCGGGCTTCAGGTTGATGCCGAGATCGTCGAGATAGACGCAGGCCTTCGGATCGACATCCAGCGCTTCGCACATCAGCGCGTAGATGCGCGGGTCCGGTTTGCGGATGCCGAGTTTGGAGCTTTCGATCAGGTGGTCGAACAGGTCGAACACGGAAGCGAGCTCGCGGGCCTTGGCATCGTCATTGGTCATCGAGGCGCCCTTGCCGATGGGGGCGTTGTTGGTGATGCAGCCAACCTTGCCATGGCCCTTGCAGACCTTGAGCGCGTTGACGACGCGCGGACGCAGGCTGCCCGAGAGGAGGCCAAGCACATCGCGGCCCGGCACTTCCCGGCCAAGGGCCTTCGACTCGGTGCGGAACAGCACGTCGAACTGGGCGGCGTCCACTTCCGAACGCTCGAGCTTGGCCCAGGCATTCTCCAGCGGGTTCACGGCATTGACGGAGCGGATGAAGTCGGCCGGCAGGCCTTGCTCGGCTTCATACCGATTGAAGGCTTCGAAGGGCGAGGAGGTGAAGACCCCCCCGAAATCCCAGATGATGGCTTGGAAGGTGCGTGTCATGACGCGCTAGCTAGCCTTTCGGGGCGGGCATTTCAAACCTTGATTTTTGCGCCCCCTGCCCTTGCGGGGACGACTGAGCGCAGTAGTGTCCCGGCCCGAGACAATCAGGAGGAAAACATGGGCGTTCTGGACGGAAAAGTGGTGCTGGTCACCGGCGGCGGCAACGGCATCGGCCGGGAGACCGCCCTGCTGGCAGCGCGCCAGGGGGCGAAAGTCGTGGTCAACGATCTCGGCGGCTGCCTGAAGGGCGACGAGGAAGGCTCGGCCGGTCCGGCCGAGGCTGTCGCAGCGGAAATCCGCAAGGCTGGCGGCGAAGCGGTGTCCAACTCCGACAGCGTGACCGACTACAACGCCGTGGCGGACATGGTGACGCAGGCGATGGACACCTATGGCCGGCTCGACGCGGTGATCAACCCGGCCGGCATCCTGCGCGACGGCATGTTCCACAAGATGAGCGAGAGCGACTGGAAGGCCGTCATCGACGTCCATCTGCACGGCTCGTTCAATGTCACGCGCGCCACGATCGAGCACTTCCGTGAGAAGCAGGCCGGCGCCTATGTGCTGTTCACCTCGACCACCGGCCTGATCGGCAATATCGGCCAGGCCAATTACGGCGCCGCCAAGCTCGGCATCGCGGGCCTCAGCCGCATCATCGCGATGGAAGGCGCGGCCAAGAATGTCCGCTCGAACATCATCGCGCCGTTTGCCTGGACACGGATGATCGCCTCGATCCCGGTGAAGGACGAAGCGAGCGCCGCGCGGGTCGAGCGGATGAAGAACGGCATGCGGGCCGACCAGGTGGCGCAGGTGGCGGTAGCGCTCTGCGCCGACACGGCGGCCCATGTCAGTGGACAGATCTTCGGGGTGCGCGGCAATGAAGTGATCCTGTTCGACCAGCCCCGCCCGGTGAAGACGCTGGCGCGCCTGGAAGGCTGGACACCGGAAACGCTGATCGACCATTGCTTCCCGGCCATGAACGGGAGCTTCATGGATCTCGGCCCGACGACGAGCGTGTTCCCCTACGATCCGGTCTAGGCTGCACGGGCGGCCGGACGCAGCTTTTGGGGCTGGCCGGTTTCATGGACTGTTGTTTGATCCGCTCATCCCCGCGAAAGCGGGGATCCTGTGCGGATGGGTGCATCCTTGCCTCGCCGGGATTGTCTGTTTCTGGATGTGCTATGCTTTTTAGGCCGGTTACAGGATGCCGGCCTAAGCCCCCGGCATCCTGCACCCGTTGCTGCGGCCGTGCCGGGATGGGGCTCGATCAGAGCCCGTTGTCATCGTGGTCC
>JBGSKU010000346.1:0-1754 GCA_041741055.1 Hyphomonas sp. | reverse complement strand
TTGGCGATGCCGGCCTCCTTGCGGGCGGCGGGGGCGTAGGCGAGGTCTATGAAGCGGGCGGTATCGCGGTAGGCCTGAATGGCGTTGGCCGTGGCTGCGAGGCCTTCAACCTTCAAGCGGGCGGCCGCTTCAGGTGCAATCGTGTCCGGCAGGGACAGGAACGGGGCGTACAGTTCGCTGGTGGCCGGATCTTCGACGATCTGGGCTTCGATCTGTGCGCGCGTAGTGGCCAGCGGATCCTTGTACGCGGTCCAGCCGGTCGTGATGCCGCGCGCCATGTTTACCCGGTTTTCGGCGAAATACCGGGGTACATCGTTCAGTCTCTGGACCCAGGCATTGGCGTCGGCCTCGGACTGGATGCGCAGGCGCATCGCGGCAAACACCGGCGCCGCCTGGAAGCCCCAGTCGCCGGTGAACGGGATGCGCGCCGTATCGAAGGTTTCGGCACTGATCTCCTCGGTGAGAAGGCGCTTGAGAATAGCGGCATCGACCGTCCGGGACGTCTCGGCTGCCTCGATTTCATCCAGCAATGCCCGCGCCTTGGCCGCGCGCGCCGCGACGTCCGGCTTGCGGACATGGCCCCAGCTTGTCGGCGCGAGCCCGGCCTCCCGCGCGGCTTCGCCCGGATCGCCTGCCGCCACAAAGGATTCGTATTCGGCAATGAGGGGATCGAGCGGATCGGCCAGCGCAACAGGCGCGACGGCCAGCAGACCCGCCAGCAAAACTACCGGTTTCATTATGTCGCTCTCGCTTCAGCCTGCGTTGACACGACCATAGAGGCGCCTAGAAGGCGAGGCCAAGTGTTTTGATGGCACGCAAGGAACCGATGAATGTCCGGAACCCCGAAGGCTGATTCCCGGCCCGTCTCTCCCCACCTCCAGATCTGGCGTTTCCATGCCACGATGGCCGCCTCGATCACGCACCGGATCACCGGCATGGCGCTCTATGGCGGCACGCTGCTGATCGCAGCCTGGCTGTTCGCGCTGGCGAGCGGACCGGACGCCTATGCGATGGTGGAAGCGGCGGCGTTCTCGATCCCCGGTCAGATCCTTCTGTTCCTCTGGGCCGTGGCCATCCTCTACCATTTCGCCAACGGCATCCGCCACCTCGTCTGGGACGGGCCCGGCGCCGGGTTCGACCCGAAAGTCGCCAGCCAGGTTTCGATCTTCAACTACGTTTTCGCGATTGTCGGCGCCTCAGCGCTGATGTTCGCCGCCATGAATTCCTGAGAGGTCGCAAAGCGATGGCCGACAGCCAGTTTGTAACGCCGACGAAAGTGACACGGGGCCTCGGCGCCTCGAAGACCGGCACCAGCCACCATATCCGCCAGCGCGTTTCCGCGCTCGCGTTGATCGTGCTGGTGCCTTGGTTCCTGTTTTCGATCATGAAAGCGGCGCTGACCGGGTATGACGCGGCGCTGGCCTGGGTGGCCTCGCCGCTCAACGCCATCCTGCTGGTTCTGACCGCCGGCGCGGCGTTCTATCACATGCGCCTCGGTATGCAGGTGGTGATCGAAGACTACATTGAAAAGCCGGGCACACGCGCCGCGCTCCTGATCCTCAACACCTTCTTCACTGCCATCCTGTTCGTGGCCGTGGTGATGTCGGTGCTCCGGATCTGGACAGGCAGCTGAAGCAGACGGCGAGAGATAGGGCGAACATGAGCAGCTATACCTGGACGGACCATACTTACGATGTCGTCGTTGTCGGCGCGGGCGGCTCCGGCCTTCGCGCGGCGCTCGGCGCAGCCCAGGC
>JBGSKU010000345.1:0-2229 GCA_041741055.1 Hyphomonas sp. | reverse complement strand
GTGCGCTCGCCATGGGCGTCACCAGCCTCATCGGCAAACTCACCGGCACGATTGTCTGAGTTCCGGATGCAAAAACGCCCGGCCAGAGCCGGGCGCTTTGATCGCGGTTTCCCGCAAAAACAGCAGATGGCGCGAGTGACGTGCCACTATCCATTATTTTATTCCAATTAAATCAATGTTCTAGGTAGCGTCCCGGGGCGTGGTGTAAATTCGACTTGAGGAAGGTCATCGTGCGCGAATCCGTCGAGGTTGGACCATGTGCCGTCACTGCCCCGTTTCGCAATGCCGTCGCGCCGCAGGGCTTCGAGCCGCCGGACATGACCCTGCCGCCAGGCCGGCGTCGAACCTGGTTCTGCATCCTTGTGAAGCGCTTCAGAATAAAGCCCGCCAGAGCGTTCCGCGATACGCACAATCGAGGCGTCGGTCTCGCGCAGCTTTGCACGCCGCGCGGCCAGCTCGACAACGGCGCCGTCCGGCGGGATCGATCCTGGCTCCCTCATGCCGATATCCACCATCCAGCGTCCGTTCTCGAAATCCTCGACGATGAGGCTCCTGCGGTCGCGCAGTTCATCCTCCGGCAACGAGGTCAGGACTGTCCCGATGAGGCGCTCGTATCCATGCGCGCCGGGCTCGAACCGGCGCAGGTTATGATCGGCCACATCATGCTGTCCTCTTGCCGCCAGGGCCCGGAGTATGTCGCCGCGGTGGCCCATGGCTGTAAGGGACGCGTCCCAACCGGGTTTCAGCTGCCAGGCATCCCTGCCCGCTGGCGCGGCAAGTTTCAGGATTTCGAGATGGCGCAGCCTTGCCCGGCGCAGGGCCTCGTCGAACCGCCCGCCGGGGCCGCTTCCTTTGGACACCCGGACGATCCCGTCCGGGGCATCTGCGAGAATCGCCCGGTCCAGTTCGGTGAAGCGCTCCTTTGTGACTTCGGTTTGCCTCGCCGCTGCGATCTCGAGATCCCGCCTTGGCCCGAGGCGCACGGTGACGATGTCCTGCGCGCGGGCGGCGAGCCCTTCGCGGATATAGGCCGGGGCGATGACGAGGTCCTTGCCGTCCGCGTCCTTGCCCCGGATCACGATATGGGTGTGGGGGTGGCCGGTATTGTGGTGATCGACGGCCAGCCAGTCGAGGCGTGTGCCGAGATCGGATTCCATCTGGGCCATGAGGGCGCGGGTAGTCTCCCTGAGATCGTCGAGGCGGCCAGCATCTTCCGGCGACACGATGATGCGGTGCGGGCTGGGGTGGTGTGTTGGTCAGTCATGTCAGTCTCCTCTGCCGCCCGCGTTCTTTTCCCGTCAGTCGGGTGGGCGGCGGAGAGGTGCTCAGCCGGAGCGCAGAGGGCGCCGGTCAGGCAGAGCCAGGTCGGAGACTTGTGGATTATCCTGGAGATACAGCCCCGCCTGCTTGACCGGCGACCGCGCTCTGGCAGAAGCACCGTCCGCCCACCCGGCTGTGGGAAGAGTTGATGAGGCGGGAGGAGACCGGCGATCGGGCCTTCGCATTTCCAGCAGAGCAACGGCTCCGCCTAGCCCCAGGAGATAGCCAACTTCGGCAAGATCCGACTTACCGAAGCAAAGCCCTTACGGGCAGCCGACTTTGGATGCCGTCTATTCTGGTTGACGGCCTTTCGCCCTGATGGAACGAAGGCGTCCAGATTCGGGCGAGGGAATACAATGGCATCGACAGACAATGGCTCTGACCTCGGCATTGAGGCGAGCCTGTTCAAGACGGCCGACAAGCTGCGCGGCAACATGGAGCCATCAGACTACAAGCACGTTGCGCTCGGGCTGATCTTCCTCAAGCACATTTCCGACAGCTTCGAACTCAAACGCCAGCAATTGCTCGCCGATTATCCTGCGGGCGCCGAAGACCCTGACGAATACCTGGCCGAGAACGTGTTCTGGGTGCCGCCGGAGGCGCGGTGGTCGCACCTACAGGCGAGCGCGAAGAAAACTACTATCGGAAAGCTGATCGATGAGGCGATGATCGCCATCGAGAAGGTGAATCCAACCCTGAAAGGCGTGCTGCCCAAGGAATATGCACGGCCTGCGTTGAACCCGGTCATGCTTGGCGAATTGATCGACCTCAGCCTCAGCGAGGAGGTCGCGCTTGTGGCGTGCCTGCTCGAGGGAAGTTGTGCCCAGGGACTCCTTGATCCGCCGGCGCGTATCGAGACGCGCAAACCGTTCCGGGACCCGGCGGTTGTACCACCAGACCCGGCCTCTC
>JBGSKU010000344.1:0-3965 GCA_041741055.1 Hyphomonas sp. | reverse complement strand
GAGGAAGCTGACGATCACCGCCGGGCGCCCTTCCAGCGTGCGCAGTGCCTGCCCGTCGCGCCCCATCACCGGCTCGGGGCAGGGAAAGCCCTTGGCGGCGAGGTGCTGTTTCAGGCCGATGAAGTAAGGCAGCTCGGCGGCGTTCACGCGCTTCTCGAACAGGGTCAGGAAGAACCGGCCTTTCTCGGTCTCGAGATAGTAGTTCGAATTCTCCACGCCTTCGGCAATGCCCTTGAAGGCAAGGGCCGCACCGAGATCATACTCCGCCAGGAAGGCCGAGAGCGCCTCGTCAGAAACCTGCGTGTAAACCGCCATCGGCGGCGGACTTACGCGGTCTTGGAGAGCATGTCACGCGTCAGCGTCTTGCCCGCCAGCAGGTAGTGCAATGCCGCCCAGCCATAGAGCGTGGCGAAGATCACGATGGTCCATTGCAGCGCGCGGGCATTGGCCGAGGTGCAGGCCGCCGCCTGATCGGCGGCGAGACCGGCCGTCACCTTGCAGGCCTCGATCGACAGGCCGAGATCGGCGCCGCTCAGCATGAAGCCCTTCAGCACGGATGACAGCGCGCCGGCCAGCGTCGGGCCGAGGCCGATGCCGATCAGGTTCACGGCGAACAAGGTGATCGCCACCGCGGTCGCCCGCGTCCGGCTGTCCACGACACCTGCCGAGACGGCATACATCGGGCCGAGGTAGAAATAGTGCAGCGTCGCCGCCAGCATCAGCGGCGGGATCATCAGCGGCACGGTCGGCGCCATGTAGCCCATCCAGTAGAGCGGCACCGACAGGCCCATGCCGAGCGCCGGCATCCAGGAGAGGGCGGTCGGGTAACGCTTCGACAGCTTGTCGGCGAGAAAGCCCGACAGGAAAACGCCGAGCGCCGCCATCAGCCCGAGCACCAGCGAGAAGATCAGGGCCGCTTCGGTCAGCGTCAGGTGGTGGGTACGCAGCAGGAAGGAGGTGGAGAAGGCCGCGATACCGTAGCCCGCGAAGGATGCGATCGCGGCGCCGGTGACCACGTGCACATAGGTCGGCTTGCGCAGCAGGCCGCCGAGGGCGGAGAGGAAGGCTTCGGGCGGGCCTTTGCGGTCCGCGCCCGGCGGATCGCTGTAACCACGTGGCGGTTCCTTCACGGTCGCGGCCAGGATCAACGCGAAGAGCACGCCGGGCAGGCCGACCGCGACGAAGGCGATGCGCCAGCCTTCGACATTCTCCCAGGCGATCAGGTTCTGTGCCCAGGTCCAGCCCCAGGAGCCGAACAGCGCGTGGACATTGTGGCCGGTGACGTAGTCGTTGATCGGGCCGGCCGAGAGACCTGCCATCATGCCGCCCAGCGGCACGCCGAGGGCGTAGATCGAGGCGGCGGTCGCGCGGCTGGTGGGCTTGAAATAGTCCGCGATCACCGATTGGGCCGGCGGCGTGCAGCCCGCTTCGCCCACCCCGACCAGCAGGCGGAAGATGAACATGGTGATGAAGCTGGTGGCGAAGCCGCAGAGGACCGTCATCAGGCTCCACAGCGATAGCGAGATGACGATGATCATCATCCGGCTGCGCCGTTCGGCGACCCGGGCAATCGGAATGCCGAGCGTGGTGTAGAAGATCGCGAAGGCGAGCCCGCCGAGCAGGCCCATGTGCCAGTCTTCGAGCTTGAGCGACACTTTCATCGGCTCGGTCAGGATCGCGAAGATCGACCGGTCAATGAAGTTGAAGATGTAAACAACGAGCAGCGAAGAGAGCACATAGCCGCGGTAAAGCGGTGTGCCGAACCCGGTCTTGTAACCCGGTTCGGCTTCGGTGGTTGTCTGGCTAGGGGTGGCGGCGTCGGTCATTCGGGTCTCCACGACAGTCAGGCAAGGAAAAAGGGTCTCAGGTAGCGGGGCTCCAGCGGTCTTTCTGGTAGGTCCGGGCGGCGAGGAAGTAGAAGGCGGCGGCGATCACGAAGAACAGGACGGTCGCGATCATCGATTGGCGCAGACCCTCGGCATAGGCCGAGCAGAGCGCCGGACCGTTCACGCCCAGCTCTTCAACCTTGCTGGCGCAGAGGGCCGGGTTGAACGAGGCGAAGGCTTCCTGCAGGCCGGCCTTCTTGACGATGCCGCCCATGAAGGCGCTGCTCATCGCGCCGGTGAACATCGGGCCGATGCCGTTGCCGATGAGGCTGATGATCAGCAGCATCACCGAGACGGTGGTGGCGCGCGATCCGGGGCTGACGATGGACGTGGACACCGTGTACTGCGCGCCGAGGTAGGCGTAGTGCATGATGGCGGCGATGATCCACAGGCCGAAGGCCATTGGCAGGGTCGGCGCAAGGAAAGCGAACACGTAGGCCGGCACGGCGATCAGCAGGCCGACACCTGGCAGCCAGGCGGCGACCGACGGAAAGCGCGGTGCAAGTTTCTCGGACAGGAAGCCGCCAGCAAATGTGCCAAAGGCGGCGACGGCGGCCAGCGGCGCGCCATAGAGCATGGCGGCGTCGCGCACGTTCACGCCGTGGACGCGCTGCAGGAAGGGTGCCTGGAAACTTATGAGGCCATAGCCGACAAAGGCGACGAACGCTGCGCCCAATGAAAGCGTCCAGAAGGTCGGCTTCTTGCCGAACTCCTTGAAGGCCTCGAAGAAGCCGGCCTTGGCGACGACGGTTGATTTCGGATCCGAATAGCCGCGCGGCGGTTCCTTGATGGTGAGCCAGAGGATCAGCGCAACCAGCAGGCCTGGCGCGCCGACAATGACGAAGACGAGGCGCCAGCCTTCGACTTCCGACCAGTTGATGCCCGACATCAGCCCGCCGAGGCCGATGGCATTCATCCAGCCGCCGAAGGTTTCACCTTTCAGGCTGGCGAGTTGTCCGCCGAACAACTGCGCCAGGACGCCGCCGAGCGTGACGCCCATGGAGTAGATGCCGATGGCGTTCGCACGGCTCTTGGGCGGATAATAGTCTGTGATGATGGAGTTGGCCGGCGGCGTGCAGCCCGCCTCGCCGATCGCGACGCCGACGCGGAACAGGAGCAGCCACATGAAGCTCGCCGCGAGTCCGCAGAACAGGGTCATCAGCGACCAGATGACGACGCAGAGCGAGATGATCATCACGCGGTTGCTGCGGTCGGCCCACATCGCGATCGGGATGCCCATCAGGGCATAGAAGAGGGCGAAGGGCGGTCCGGTCAGCAGGCCCCATTGGGTGTCGGTCAGCGAAAAGGTGTTGATGATCGGCTGGGCGACGACCGTGATCACGGTGCGGTCGATGAAGTTCAGCGTGTAGACGAGCGTGAGGGCGATGAGAACATAGGACCGGTACGCCTTGGTGCCGAAACCCGTGATGTGTCCATTCTCGCTGCCGGCCGTGGCCGCAGTAGCTGTCATTATACTTCGCCTCCCAGGAAAAGCGCACTTCTGTCGGAGCGCTTCGGTGTTGTCGAGACGGTAACCTGCCCGGCGCGGCCTGCAAGCCTTATCGTCAGGTCAGGGCACATGGTTCGCCAATTCGCGCCAGGCGCGTATTGAATCGGGCGCGCCCCATGCTTAACTCGGCAACACGAACCGATCACGGGAGGTGCATCGCCATGAACCAGTCCAGCCAAATGACCGCACAAGGATCAATTTGCCGGACGAGTTCTGACCATGCCTGCTTCAATCTCCCTGTCTTCCCTGGGCTATGCGCTTCCCGATAGTCGGGTTCTCTTTTCTGACCTTACCTTCAGTTTCAATTTGGAACGTACAGGTCTTGTTGGCCGGAACGGCGTCGGCAAGTCGACCCTGCTGAAACTGATCGCAGGCGAATGCGCCCCCGCCAGCGGAAAGGTTGCCGTGACCGGCACGCTCGGCGTGTTGCGACAGGGCTTCGCACCCAAGCCGGGCGAGACCGTGGCAGACCTGTTCGGGATTCGCGGCGCGCTCGCCTTGCTGCGCGCAGCTGAGGCGGGCACTGCCGATCCGGCGCGATGGGACGAGGCCGACTGGACCCTGCCGGC
>JBGSKU010000343.1:0-8826 GCA_041741055.1 Hyphomonas sp. | reverse complement strand
TCGGAAGCGGTGGCGGCCACGATGATCGTGTAGTCCAGCGCGCCGCGCTCTTCGAGCACCTTGACCACCTGGGCCACGGTCGAGCGCTTCTGGCCGATGGCGACGTAGACGCAGAACAGCTTGTCCTTGTCGGACTTCGCGGCGTCGTTGGTCGCTTTCTGGTTCAGGATCGTGTCGATGCAGATCGCAGTCTTGCCGGTCTGGCGGTCGCCGATGATCAGCTCGCGCTGGCCGCGGCCAACCGGGATCATGCCGTCGATCGCTTTGATGCCGGTCATCATCGGTTCGTGCACCGATTTGCGCGGGATGATGCCGGGCGCCTTCACGTCCGAACGCTGGCGGCTGGCGATGTCTTTCAGCGGACCTTTGCCGTCGATAGGCTCGCCGAGCGCGTTGACAACGCGGCCGAGAAGACCCTTGCCGACCGGCGCAGCGACGATCTCGCCGGCGCGCTTCACGGTCGCGCCTTCCTTGATGCCGCGGTCGTCGCCGAAGATCACGACGCCGACGTTGTCGCTTTCGAGGTTCAGGGCCATGCCTTTGAGGCCGCCGTCGAACTCCACGAGTTCACCGGCCTGGACACTGTCGAGACCGTAAACGCGGGCGATACCGTCGCCGACCGACAGCACCTGGCCGACGTCCGACACTTCGGCTTCAACGCCGAAATTGTCGATCTGGGACTTCAGGATGCCCGAAATTTCTGCGGGTGAAATATCCATCGAGCTACTCATGCTCCCTTCATGGCGGTGTTCATGCGATTCAGTTTGGCGGCAACGCTTGCATCTACGAGCTTGGAGCCGATGCGCAGCTGGATGCCGCCGATCAGCGAGGCATCAACCTCACTGGAAAGTTCAACTTCGCCGCCGACCATCTTGGCCAGAAGCGATTCAATGCGGGCCCGTTCGGCGCCGCTCATTTCCTTTGCCGTACGCACAACGGCGCGTTGGATACCGCGCTGCTTGAGGTAAAGCTGATCGAAGGCGGCTTCCGCCCCGAGAATGTCTTTCGCGCGGCCATTGGTGGCCATCACACCGAGGAACTTGGAAAAGATCGGCGAATAACCCGCCTTCTTGGCCACTTCGCCCAGCGCGCCGACCTTTTCCTCACGGCTGAAAGCCGGGGAGTCGAGGAGCGTGGTCAGGTCCTTCGACGAGCGCACGCTTTCGACGAAAGCGCGGAAATCCGCATAGACTGCGGCCAGGGCGCCTTTTTCCTGCGCCAGTTCGAACAGAGCGGTTGCATACCGCTGTGCTGCTTCACTCGTCTGCGTCACGCTCGATGCCGGCAAGGTCGCTATCCGTCACGGTTAAGGGGCAGAAATGCCCTGAAAATCCCAGTCGCAGGCCTTCGCATTTGATGCGCGCCCGCGACGATGAGCGGCGCTTAACACCAGAAAAGTGCCCTGACAACATGGGCGCCATGCCTGACGCTGCGGCGAAATGACAAACTCGCGACACACGTCAAAAACCCGTTTGTTTACAAGAACGAATACGGATCGATATCGACCGACAAACGCACCTGCGAGGGCACTTTGAGCCGCACTGACCATGCCGCCATATAGGCGGAAAGATCGACATTTCGCGGGCTTTTCACAAGGAATCGCCTGCGATGACGCCCGCGAAGCACCGCAATAGGGGCCGGCGCCGGGCCAAACAGCTCGATTCCTTCGGCGTTCGGGGCCTGTTCGGCCAGCTGCAGGGCAAAGCTGTCGACAAGCTCGGCCGAAGGCGCCGACAGGATCAGCGCCGCGAGCCGGCCGAATGGCGGCAGGCCCAGTTCTGCGCGCACTTCACGCTCGATCGCGAGGTATCCGTCACGGTCATTGGCTGCCAGCGCCTGCATGGCCGGATTGTCTGGGGCGTAGGTCTGAACATAGGCGCGGCCCGGCCGCTCCGCCCGTCCGGCCCGGCCGGCCACCTGGCTCAGAAGCTGGTAGGTCCGCTCCCCTGCCCTGAGGTCGCCGCCTTTCAGGCCGCTATCGGCATCCACGACCCCGACCAGCGTGAGGTTGGGAAAATTGTGCCCCTTGGCGACGATCTGGGTGCCGATCAACACGTCGATCTCGCTGGCCGCCATCCGCTCCACGATGCTGCGGGTTGCGTCCGCGCCTTGCGCCGTATCGGACGAAAAGATCTCGATCCGGGCGTCGGGCAACAGGACGCGCACTTCTTCTGCGACCCGTTCGACCCCGGGGCCGACCCCGATCAGCGAATCGGCCGCCCCGCATTTGGGACAAACAGCCGGCTTCGGGATCGAGTAACCCGTCAGGTGACACACCAGCCGGCCGGAATAGCGGTGCTCGGTGAGCCAGTTTTCTGTGCCCGGAGACTTCAACCGCTCGCCGCAGGCCTTGCAGATAACCAGCGGCGCATATCCCCGCCGGTTCAGGAACAGGAGCGACTGTTCGCCCGCTGCCAGCCGCTCGGTCATGGCGTGTTCGAGCACCGGTGACAGCCACTTTCCTTTTGCGGGTGGCGCCTTGCGCAAATCAACCAGTTCGATTTCCGGAAGCTGAGCCGTTCCCGGGCGGGCGGCGAGCCGCAGCCGGGCATACCGGCCGGCTTCAGCATTCACCACCGTCTCGAGCGCCGGAGTGGCAGAGGCGAGCACCACGGCGCCATCTTCCAGCTTCGCCCGCATCACGGCGAGGTCGCGCGCATGATAAGTGACGCCGTCTTCCTGCTTGAAGCTCGGGTCATGCTCTTCATCGACGATGATGAGCTTCAATTTCGGGTATGGCAGGAACAGCGCCGAGCGCGCGCCGATCACGATCCGGGCCCGGCCGTGCAGAACTTCGCGCATCGTGCGGCGGCGTTCCTTGGGGTTCAGACCGGAGTGCCAGGGCGCAGGTGCTGCGCCGAACCGCCGCTCGAAGCGCGACAGGATCGCTTGGGTCAGCGCAATTTCCGGCAACAGGACAAGGATCTGGGCCTCGGGGTCGGCGCGGAGAACTTCGGCAATCGCTTCAAAATAGACTTCGGTCTTTCCTGAACCGGTCACGCCATCGAGCAAGAAGGACGAAAACCCGCCCAGACGCAGGCCCGCCCGCAGCGCTTCAGCGGCTTCAGCCTGTTCGCCCGTCAACACCTCGCCGGGCCGCTCGGGATCGGGCGCGGGGAAAGGCAAGTCGGTCGGCTGTTCGATCTCTTCAAGCGCGCCTAAGCCCACAAGGCCTTTGACGACGCTCGACGAAACGCCGGCCGCTGCGGCGAGCTCGCTCGCGGTTGCCAGCCCAAGGGTGCGAGCCTGATCCAGCACAAGTGCACGGGCGTCGGTCACCCGGCCGGAAATCTCCCGGCCACTTAGCCGGTAGCGCACTTCGACCGGCGAAGGCAGCAGGGCTTCTCTCGCCCTCAGCGCCATGCCCAGCACCGTTCCCGGATGGCTGACCGTATACTTGGCCGTCCAGCTGAGGAATTCCCGCATGGCCTCGGACATGGGCGGCACATCGTAGACCGCCGAGACCGGCTTCAGTTTGCGGTTGGACCCGACCCGGTCGGGCAACACTTCAACCACCATGCCGAGCCGGTCATAGGGGCCTACCGGCGCCGCCACGTAGCTGCCGGGCACGACGTCCATCCCTTCGGGCACCGTGTAATCGAACGGTTCCGGCAGGGGCAGTGTGAAGAGAATCCGGGCAACGGGCATGTTCCTGCCCTCCTAGCCGCGCCCTATCCCCGCGTCACGCCTTGCCTCTCAGCCGGGTGCGCCCTACCCCTCGTTCCATGGCAAAAGACAAGACCACCGGCTACGAGCCAATGACCTCGATCGAGGCGATCTCCGCAGGGCTCGGCACCGCGGGCTACATCTCGACAACCCAGATATCGACGGCTGTGTTCCTGGCTCACGGCCTGCGCAAGCCCATCCTGATCGAAGGCCCGGCCGGCGTCGGCAAGACCGATCTTGCCGCCTCGCTGGCGAAGTGGATGAACCTCAACCTGATCCGCCTGCAGTGCTACGAAGGCCTCGATGAAGGAAAGGCGCTGTACGAATGGAAGTATGGCAAGCAGCTGCTTTACACGCAGATCCTGAAAGAGAAGCTCAGTGAGCTGCTGGGCGATGCGAAGACGTTGAAGGACTCGCTCGGCAAACTGTCCGGCTTCGAGGACCTGTTCTTCTCGCCGCAATTCCTGGAAGCGCGCCCCCTGCTGAACGCCATGCAGCAGAAGAAGGGCTCGGTCCTCCTGATCGACGAGATCGACAAGTCGGATGAGGCTTTCGAAGCTTTCCTGCTCGAAGTTCTGTCCGATTATCAGGTCTCGGTTCCGGAGATCGGCACCATCAAGGCGGATGTGCCGCCGCTGGTGATCCTGACCTCCAACAACGTGCGCGAACTCGGCGACGCCCTGAAGCGCCGCTGCCTGCACTTGCACATCGGCTTCCCTGACCATGAGCGCGAACAGCGCATCGTGCGGGCGCGCGTCGACGGCATTTCCGACACGCTCCTGAACCAGCTCGTGCGCTTCGTGCAGTCCGTTCGCGAAACGGACATCAAGAAGCGTCCATCCATCGCTGAGACGGTGGACTGGGCCCGCACACTGCTCTTGCTGCACGCGAGCACGCTGGACGAAGCCTTCGTGCGGGACACGCTGAACGTTCTTCTGAAGCATGAAAGCGACATCGCCGCGATCGCGCCCACCATTCCAAAACTGGTGCGCGAAGCAACCGGGCCGGATGCAAGGGGACGCCTCGCGTCAGGCTATCCGGACATGGACTGATCCCGGCGCGGCAGCATGGAAAAGCAGATCTCCAACTTCATCCGTGCACTGAGATCGGCCGATGTCCGGGTCTCGACAGGTGAAGCACTCGATGCCGCCCGAACGCTGGCCATGATCGGCTACGATGACCGCGCGTTGATGAAGGATTCGCTCGCCTGTGTGTTGGCAAAATCCGAAGCGGAAAAGTCGATCCATGACCGGCTGTTCGATCTCTACTTCTCGTCTTCACCGGCTGCGGCATCATCTGCCAGAGCGACTCCTGAAAGCGAAAGCGACAACAATGAAAGCCCGGCAGACGCCGCAGAGCGACTGTCCTCCCTGACGGAAGCGGGCAATGAGGCAGAGCTCGCCAGTGCGGTGGAGCGAGCTGCGGAAGCTGCGGGCCTCAACGACATCCGATTTTCCACCCAGGTCGCCTACTTTGCGCAATCCATGCTCAGGGCGATGGGCGGCGAAGCGCTGCAAGCCCGCCTGCTCGAAGCGCTGCAAGGGCGCACACCGGACGCCGACGCTGAAGCCCAGCGCCTGATCGATGTCCGCCGTGCGCTGACGAAAGCCACACGCGAACGCGCCGAACGCGGCTTCGAGATTTTCGGCGCCGCAGAAACGGAACGCTTCCGCGATGACGTCGCCGCGACCAAGCGCTTGTCCGCCATCGAAGCCAGCGACATGGCGCGAATGAAGCAACTCGTCGCCAAGGTCGCCAAGAAGCTGGCCGTGAAACACTCCCGCCGCCGCAAACGCACGCAGCGCGGCATGCTGGACGTGCGCCGCACGATGCGCGCCAACGCCGGCTTCGACGGTGTGCCGTTCAATGTCGTCTGGCGGCAAAAGAAAAAGGACCGGCCGAAGATCCTTGTCATCTGCGACGTGTCCGGATCGGTGGCCGCCTATGTGCGCTTCCTGTTACTGCTGCTGTTCTCGATGAAGGAAGCGATCCCGGACCTGTCCGCCTTCGCGTTTTCCTATCGCCTGAAATGCGTGGACGATATTCTGGAAACCCACGAATTCGATGCCGCCATAAAGAAGATCCTGCGCGAGATCGGCCTCGGCTCGACGAGCTATGGCCAAGCGTTTTCAGACTTCAAGATGGACCACGAGAACAAGATCGACCGGCGTACGACCATCATCATCCTCGGCGACGGACGTTCAAACTATGGCGATCCGCGCCTTGACCTGTTCCGCGATTTTGCAGGCCGGGCCAAGCGCATCATCTGGCTCAACCCTGAAGGCCGCGCCCTCTGGGGCACCGGCGACAGCGTCATTCCACGCTACGAACCCTTCTGCGCACAGATGAGTCACGTCGCAACGCTGAAAGACCTGGAGCGGGCGGTCGATGAAGTTCTGACCGCGTATGACTGACGCCTAGTTCAGTCCCATCTCGTCGCGGTATCGCCGGCGCAACAGATCGATCGGCGCAAGGTCACGCTTGTCGGTTTCATAATGCCAGTAGGTCCATCCGTTGCAGGCGGGGGCCTGTTGGACATGTGCGCCGAGGCGGTGGATCGAACCGGTGATCGCCCCGGTGGTCAGCGAGCCATCGACGCGGATACGCGCCTGGTGACGGCGCTGGGGGCTGAACAGGCGGTCGCCTGGTTTCAGCCAACCGGTTTCGATCAGCGCGCCGAATGGCACGCGGGTCAGGGACTTCTTGCTGCGCTCGGTCTCGAGCGTTTCCTCGTCCAGGGGCTGGATGGATTTGAGGCGCGCGCGGGAAACGCGCACATAGCCCTCGTCGCGCTCAAGGCCGATAAAGTTGCGCCCGAGGCGTTTGGCGGCAGCCGCCGTGGTGCCGGTACCCGAGAAGGGGTCGAGCACGAGATCGCCAGGATTGGTCGTCGCCAGCAACACCCTGTGCAGAAGGGATTCCGGCTTTTGCGTTGGGTGTGCCTTGCGGCCCGTTTCATCCTTGAGACGCTCCGCGCCCGTGCAGAGCGGTATCAGCCAGTCGGAGCGCATCTGCTTGTCTTCATTGAAAGTCTTGAGCGCATCATAATTGAACGTAACGCGGGACTCGCGAGACTTGCCGGCCCAGATCAAGGTTTCGTGCGCGTTCTGGAACCGTGTGCCCTTGAAGTTCGGCATCGGATTGGTCTTGAGCCAGATGACGTCATTCTGGATCCAGAACCCCTGATCCTGAAGCACCGTGCCGACACGGAAAATATTGTGATAGGACCCGATGACCCAGATAGCGCCATCGTCCTTCAGGACACGGCGGCATTCTTCCAGCCATTGGTGCGTGAACAGATCATATTCATCAAAGCTGGCGAACTTGTCCCAGGCGTCATCCACGCCGTCCACGACAGACTGGTCCGGACGGGTCAGACCGCCGCCGAGCTGGAGGTTGTACGGCGGATCGGCAAACACGAGATCCACCGACTTGTCGGGAATCCGCGACAGGAGTTCGATACAGTCACCTTGCGCGATCGTGTTTTTCTGAATGGTCATTCCGGGAGCCCCGCTAAATCTACGTGCCCTGGAATCTCTGGGTTGCTCCGGTTACTGCGCGTTTAAGAAAAGCCTACCGAATGGTTACTCCGCGCCTCCTTTGCGTCGTCTCCATCACAGGCCCAGCAGGAATTGCCCGTCGGGCGTTACCAGCGGCCGGAAGAGGTCCGTGCGCAGCTCGGGCCGGCGCCCGCTGAGACCGTTGCGCGCCGCCGCCTTCTGAAAACGTTGCGAAATAAGGTTCGCCATCGGCCCGTGTCCCCGCCCCCGCTCGAACCAGCGCGGATCATAATCCTTGCCGCCGCGCATCTCGCGGATGAGGTTCACCACTCGCGCCGCCCGGTCCGGCACGTGCTGGACCAGCCATTCGTGGAACAGGTCTTTTATTTCATACGGCAGCCGCAGCACGACATAGCCCGCGCCGGTGGCGCCATGTGCCGCCGAAGCCTCCAGCAGCGCCTCGATCTCGTGATCGTTCAGTCCCGGAATGATCGGCGCCGTCATGACCGAAACGGGAATGCCAGCCTGCGACAGGGCCCGCACGGTCTCCAGCCGGCGCTCCGGTGTTGCCGCGCGCGGCTCCATCTTGCGCGCCAGCTTCCGGTCCAGCGTCGTGATCGACACGCCAACCCGCGCAATGCCCTTCTCCGCCATAGGCGCCAGCAGATCGATGTCGCGCTGGATGAGGGCAGACTTGGTGAGCAGGCTGACCGGATGGTTGTGATCCGACAGGATCTGCAAGAGCCGGCGCGTCAGGCGTTGTTCGCGCTCGACCGGCTGGTAGGCATCCGTGTTGATGCCGAGTGCCACCGGCTTCGGGATATAGGCGGGCCGCGACAGCTCCTTAACGAGCAACTCCGGCGCATTCGATTTCTGGAAAAGCCGGCTTTCAAAGTCCAGCCCCGCCGAGAGCCCCGACCAGGCATGTGTAGGCCGTGCGAAACAGTAGATGCAGCCATGCTCACAGCCGCGATACGGGTTGATTGACCGGTCGAAATGAATGTCCGGCGAGTTGTTGAAGGTGATGATCGTCTTCGCCGTATCCTCCATCAGGAGGGTTTCGAGCGGGGCGGCGTCATCCTCGATCGTACTCCAGCCATCGTCGAACGGATCGCGGGTATGGCGCTCATACCGCCCGGTCTGGTTCGACACGGCGCCGCGACCGCGATGCTCGAACCGCTCGCCCACCTCACCGGTTTCGATCAGGGTGACACGGCCATTCGGTTTAAGTTTCTGTCCGGTTCTCATGGCGCACATGAGAGCCACACTGAAAAGAACAAATCAAGAACTTTTGGGGCGAGTGACCTGGGGAATTCAGCGCGGGCGTCGGCGCCAGTCGTCCCAGTCCTGCGCTTCATCGATATCAATCAATGTCTCGAGCAGACCGATCCGGGCGCCCGTTGGCAACCGGCTCCACACATCCTCCATGGCATGCGGTCCAGACCATCGCACTCCGTCAAACGGCGGCTGCGTGCCCGTCCGCTTGTGCAAGCCGAACAGCCAGAAACCGCCATCCCGCGCCGGTCCGAATACGGCGTCCTTCTGCCACAACAGCGCTGTCGCCTGCCGGATCTGGGCGGGCGAAATATCCGGCACATCGGCGCCGATGAACATGACCGGACCGTGGGGAGCTTCCCGCAGGGCCCGCGACAGCCGATCG
>JBGSKU010000342.1:0-3481 GCA_041741055.1 Hyphomonas sp. | reverse complement strand
GTTCGGACACGATTTTCAGATGCCGCGCCGCCATGCGCATGGCATGGCGCGCATCCCCGTCACTGATCCGCAGGCCGCCCGCCAGCAAGCGCTTGCCGATGGCAAAGGTCAGCTTTCCGGGCTCCGGCGTCAGGATCGCATCGCAGATCGACCGTGTACCCGGCGCGTTGGCGACGATCTCGCCGGCCGCGAGGGAGCGGGCCCAGTCGTCATGCGCCTCCGGTTCGGCCGTCCAGATGCGCGTGTCCGGCGACAGGCGCTCGAAAGCCAGAGCGATACCCGTGATCAGGTCGCCACCGCCCGTGCAGCAGATCAGCCCGTCCAGCGTCTCGCCGGCATCCTGCATCTGGCGGGCAAATTCCAGTCCGGCCGTGCCCTGCCCCGCGATGATGTCCTTGTCGTCATAGCTTGGCACGACGATGGCGCCGCGTTCGGCGGCCAGCCGATTGCTGATCTCCTCGCGGCTCTCCGCATTGCGGTCGTAAAGTACGACTTCGCCGCCATCCGCCTTCACGCCGTCGATCTTCACCTGCGGCGCGTCCGAAGGCATCACGATCACGGCGGGCATGCCGAACAGCCGCGCTGCCCGCGCCACACCCTGCGCGTGGTTACCGGATGAAAACGCGACGACGCCGGCCGCGCGCTGTTGTTCGGAAATCTGGGCCAGCCGGTTCGTTGCACCGCGCATCTTGAAGCTGCCGGTCACCTGCAGGCATTCGGCTTTCACAAAGATCTGCGCGCCCGCTTCGGCGTCGATTTCGGCATGACTGAGGATCGGTGTAGTCCGCACAAGTCCGCGCTGGCGCTGAGCGGCAGCAAGGACATCGTCAAAGGTCGGCAGGCTCGCGGCGTCTGTCATGGCGCGAGTGTTTAGCGGCCCGAGCGGCCAAGACAATTGAAAAAGCCCGCCGAATGATCGGCGGGCCTTCCCCCCACTCCGGCAGCCGTATGTCCCCAGTCAGGCCGCCATCTGGTGCGTCCGGTTCGTGTCCCGAAGGATGCCCAGTCGCTTGCGACTTGCGAATGCAAATCACATGCCGGAAAGTACGCGGTTCAGCGGGCTGCGGCCGCCTTGACCAACTCGCGCGCGAAGTCCGCCGTGTCTGGATTGTCCAGGGCATGCGTCAGCACGGCCTCGAAATAGCCGGTCTTGTTTCCGCAATCGTGGACGGTGCCTTCAAACTCGTAGGCATAGAAGGGCTGGGTTTCCATCAGCTTCGCCATGGCATCGGTCAGCTGGATTTCGCCGCCCGCACCGGCGCCCTGCTTTTCCAGCAGGCCGAAGATCTCGGGCTGCAGGATGTACCGGCCCGTGATCGCCAGGTTCGACGGCGCCGTTTCCCGCGGCGGCTTCTCCACCATGCCCGACATGCTGATCAGCCGGCCGTCGCGCGATTTCGGCGCGATCACGCCATAGGACGACACCCGGTCTTCCGGCACGGGATCGACCGCAATGATGTTCCCGCCGACTTTTTCGAAGGCATCTGCCATCTGCTTCAGGCTTGACGGTTTGCCCTTCACGATCACGTCCGGCAGCAGCACCGCAAAGGGTTCGTGCCCGATTACGTCGCGCGCGCACCAGACCGCATGGCCGAGCCCCAGTGGCGCCTGCTGGCGCACGAAGCTGGACGCCCCCGCCGGCAGGCGCGAGGCCTCAACAGCGGCCAGGATGTCCGTCTTGTTCTTGGCTTTCAGCTGGGCTTCCAGCTCATAGGCATGGTCGAAATAGTCCTCGATGGCGCCTTTGCCGCGTCCGGTGACGAACACGATATGCTCGATCCCGGCTTCCCGGGCTTCGTCCACCACATACTGGATGACAGGGCGGTCCACGACCGGCAGCAGTTCCTTCGGAATGGCCTTCGTCGCCGGCAATACCCGTGTGCCAAGGCCGGCCACCGGCAGAACCGCTTTCCTGATACGCATCAAAGATCTCCTGATCGGGCTGCCCTACAGGCGCCCTTTAACCCTGTCTAGCAAGTCAGCTGCCAGATTCGCAGGCGTCAAAGCCCCGCCCCCAGCATCAATCCGGCGACCGAAAGGGACAGGATCGCAACAAGCACGAGCCCGGCCGAATGCCAAAGCCAGGACCGGGCCGGCTGGACCATTTCCCGGATGAGGCGTTGCTGCAAGTCTCGGGCGGGCGATGCGTGCAACCGGCCGCCTGCCGCGCCGACCGCTTTGGGCACATCAGCAGCCGGTGTTTCGGGCGCTTGCGCGGGCGCTTCGAAAGCCGCGGAATCGTGTTTTTTGCCAGCCAACATGACGCAGACCTTTTTCTGGAAGCTGCCAGCCTAACGCCCCAGTCCTAAGTCTTGGCTAACGCCGGCCGAACAAAAAAGCGCCCCGAAACTGAAGGTTAACACTTCACCAACGCCGACTCACCGGTTATGTGCGCCTGCGAAGAGCAAGGCCGCAAGGGGACTGCCCGGCATGTATCAGCACAAGGTCGGGCTTGATGAGCCCAGCCTCGAAGACGAATTGTCCGATATTCCGGACGGGATTGCCATCGAGGACGGCTTCTGGGGAATCAATGGCGGCGCCAAGCGCGCGGTGGATGTTCTGATTTCGCTGCTCGCGCTCGCCTTCCTTGCGCCGTTGATGCTGTTCGTCGTCCTGGCCATCAAATCGGATGGCGGCGGCGCGTTCTACGTCCAGTCGCGTGTCGGCCGGGCCGGAAAACTGTTCCGCATGTACAAGTTCCGCACCATGCACACGAATGCCGATGCAGCGCTGCAACGACTGCTGGAATCGGATCAAGATGCGCGCGCCGAATGGAGTCGCTTCCAGAAGCTGCGCAACGACCCGCGGGTCACCCGCATCGGCCGGTTCCTGCGCGCATCGTCGATCGACGAGTTGCCGCAGCTGTTCAATGTGCTGAAGGGCGAAATGTCGATTGTCGGCCAGCGTCCCATCCTGGCTCACCAGCGTGCGGCCTATGGCCGTCACATCGACGGCTACGAAAAGGCCCGCCCCGGCATCACCGGGCTCTGGCAGGTGAAGGGTCGCAACCGCCTCAGCTTCGAGCAGCGCGCAGCTCTGGGTACAGACTATGTGCGCCGCTGGACGCTGGGCCGAGATCTCTGGATTCTGCTGCTCACTGTGCCGGCTCTGCTCTCGTCAACTGGCGCGTACTAGCCGGCCCTCTGCGTCGCGGCGCACGCTGAACACCTGCTCCAGGACATGCGGATTGAGCGCATCCTGTGCGCTGTCATCGGCCACCTTGTGGCCGGCCTCCATCACCATGATCCTCTGGCAATAGCGCGCCGCGAGTTCCAGGTCGTGCAGGACAACAAGAATCGCCCGGCCGGAGGCTGCCTCCGCCGCCAGGGTCTCCATCAGCGACAATTGATGTGCGATGTCGAGCGCGGCGCAGGGCTCGTCCAGCAACAGGCAAGGCGCCGGGCTGGCCAGCAGCCGCGCGAGATGCACCCGCGCCTGTTCGCCGCCTGACAGCGTATGAAAGGCGCGCGCCGCAAGGTGC
>JBGSKU010000341.1:0-5554 GCA_041741055.1 Hyphomonas sp. | reverse complement strand
TGCCGCTGTTTGCCGCCGCGCCGGCCGAAGCTGAACCTGACATGACCCCGGAAGCGGCCGCAATTCTCGCACGGCTGGGCGCCATCGATCCCGATGCGCTCACCCCGCGCGAAGCTTTGCAGATGCTTTATGAGTTGAAGGCGCTCGGTAAGGGCGAGGCCTGAGCCGCAGGCTCAGCGCGGACGGTGCGCCAGCGCGTTCAGGACGTGAACAGCCGCCTGCAGGCTTTCGAGATCGCCGATTTCCTCAACCAGGCGACGGGCATCGCGCTTCAGGTCATAGGTCTGCACTTCGCGTCCGCGCCCGCCTTCGACCGATTCAGCAATCTCGAACGGTTCGTAGAACCAGCCGATCGGCTTGCCGAGGGCCACCGCGATCTCCAGCAGGCGGCCGGCCGACATGCGGCTGTGGCCCGCTTCATATTTCTGGATCTGCTGGAAAGTCACGCCCAGCAGCGTTGCCAGGCCTTCCTGGGTCAGACCCATTTCACGACGCCCCTGACGCAGGCGCTGTCCTACAAAGCGGTCAGCGTCCGTCGGTTTGCGCGCTTCATGCGCGGGGGATGTCTGGTCTTTGGCCATGATTGCAGTCTCCGGCGCCGACAATTCGGGTCAGCACCGTATTCATGCAACCTGCAGGCCAGATACGACCGGAACGCGAATCCGGCAGCAGTTTCGCGCAGGATCAGGCGGTAACCTTGACCGGCGGCTCGAATTTCGTCGCCTTCAGGATGGCGTCGTCGGGCGCCGCGATCATCGCCTTGTACATCGCCTCGGGATAGGCCTGATGCGGTTTGGACGGATCATAGGGCGGTTGTTTCACCGTGCCGCCCTCGCCGGAATAGTCGTCCGGATTGGTAAACTCCGCGAGCTCAGCCGGCGTGATGCCGACCTTCTCGACCACGGCCGGGTCGATCCAGGCGCGCGGGTCGATCGGCACGGTCGAACAGGCAACTTCCAGCGTCAGCTGGTCGGGCCCGGCGAAATAGATCGAGTGGCACATCGCATGGTCGAGCGGGCCGATCACGTTGATGCCCTTGGTGCGGATACGGTCGCGGATCGCCAGCAGGTCGTCCAGCGTGTCGACCCGGAAGGCGAGGTGCTGCATCGTTCCCGGTGCAGAAGGGCCTGCGCCCGTACCCGCATGGGTGATGCCCAGCTGGATCGGAATATCCTTTACCGCCGGCAGCTGCACCACGGAGAAATAGGAATGATCATCCATGTGCAGGAAGGCGTGCACGCCGCCCGGCACACCGTGCATGTCGAACAGGGCCGACAGCTGAAAACCGAGCACGTCGGAAAAATAGGCGATGTGCTCGCGGATGTCTGCGGCCATGATGGCGATGTGATGGATGCCGTTCGCCTTGATCATGGCGTTATCCTCCCTTGACGTGGCGGCCACATGGACAGGGCCGTTCTCGTCAATAATGTGCACCCCATAATCAAAAGCGACAAGGAGGAACGCAGGGTGAGTGTCGCAAGGGAAATCGTCCGGGAGCCCTATCTCGTGATCCACAAGGATCCGGCGAGCTTCAAGGATGTCTATGGCGGGGCAGGGGATAATGTCGTCGCCGAATGCATGCGGATCTATCCGGCCGGCACCACGGCCGACAGTGTCGTCATCTTTTCCCACCCCATCGGCGGCGGCGCGTTCCTGCCGCTCGTCTCGGCGCTCGCCCGGGGCGGCCAGCATGTGATCTACTGCAACACACGCTACCGCGGAAACGACACCGCCCTGATTATGGAAAAGTGCGCGGCCGATCTCGGCGCCTGCGTGGAGCATGCCCGCAGCAAGCTCGGCTACAAGCGCGTCATTCTCGGCGGCTGGTCCGGCGGCGGCTCGCTGTCCCTGTTCTACCAGGACCAGGCGGAACGCCCCACCATCACGCACACGCCCGCCGGCGATCCGTATGACCTGACCAGGAAAGCCATGCCGCCGGCCGATGGCATCATGTTGCTGGCGGCGCATGTCAGCCGGGCGATCACGCTGACCGAATGGATGGATCCGTCGATCACGGACGAAACGAAGCCCTTCGTGCGCGATCCCGCCCTCAACATCTACGATCCCGCTTGTCCGGACCAGCCTCCGTACACGGACGCCTTCGTCGCGAAGTTCCGCGCAGCGCAGCTCGCCCGCAATCGGCGTATCACCGATTGGGTGAAAGGCACGTTGGAAGACTTGCGCAGGGCCGGCGACGTCAATGCAGAGCGCGCCTTCACCGTGCACGGAACGATGGCCAATGTCTGCTGGACGGATCCCACGCAGGAGCCCTCCGACCGGCGGCCCTATACCTGCTATCTCGGCGAACCCCGGATCGCCAATGACGGACCGGTCGGCCTGGCCCGGTTCACCACGCTGCGCTCGTGGCTCTCACAATGGAGTTATGACACGACCAACGCGGACGGTCTCGGCAATGCCTCGCGCATTTCCTGTCCGGTTCTGGTCATCAACAACACGGCTGATCTTGCCTGCACGCCCAGCCATGGCCGGCGCCTGTTCGAGGCAGTCGGTCACGGCCGCAAGGCCTACCAGGACATTCAGGGTGCGGATCACTATTATATCGAACGCCCGGACCTGCTGCCGCAGGCAGTCAAGGCATGTTCGGACTGGATGCACGCGGAAGCCCTTTCGGGCTGAACGTTACTTCTTTTCGGGAAGGCGAACGATCTCGTCCTCGTCCGAAGCGGGCTTCTGGTCGAGGACCGAATCCGGGGTCACCGCGATGTCGATGCCGAGGTCGCCGACATCCTCGAAGGTCGCACCGCTCGAGCCCGGGGCCACAATCAGGCCGCCGGAATTGCTGGCCGAGGCTGATCCGAGATTGAGCCCGCCGCTCGATGCCGGCGCCTGGCCGATATTGAGGTTGAGCGTGCCCTGGATTTCGGGCTCGGCCGACGCGGTTTCCACCGGCACGGTATCGGACGCCTTGGCGACAGGGTCGGAACAGGCCGTACCCACGGCGGCCATCGAAATCAGGAGAAGGGCAGTGATCGGTTTCATCAGCATTCCTCAAGCATGACGCTACAACCCGCGGGCTGCAAGCTTCCTCTCCACAACGTCCCAGAATTTGACAGTTGCATCAATGCCCGACAGGCGTTTCAGGGCCTGAAGCCCGGTCGGGGAGGTGACGTTCACCTCCGTCAGGCGTCCGCCGATCACGTCGATGCCGGTCAGCACAAGCCCCCGGCGCTTCAGTTCGGGCCCGATCCGCTCGCAGATTTTCTTGTCGGCGGCGCTGAGCTCAGTCGCTTCCGCGGTCCCGCCCACCACCAGGTTGGAGCGCACTTGCCCCGCTTTCGGCCTGCGGTTGATCGCACCGACCGGTTCACCGTCAATCAGCACGATCCGCTTGTCCCCCTCGGACACGGCCGGAAGGAAAGCCTGCACCATCACGGGTTCGGAATTCTTGCTGAAGAACAGCTCCAGCAGCGAATCCAGGTTGGAATCGTCCGGCGCGATGCGGAAAACGCCGGCGCCGCCGTGGCCGTAGAGGGGTTTGACAATGATGTCGCGGTGGGTATCGCGGAAGGCATCAATGGCGGCGCGGCTGCGCGTCACCAGCGTGGGCGGCATGATGTCCGGGAACATCAGCGGGAAAATCTTCTCCGGGCTGGAGCGCACGCCGGCCGGGTCGTTCAGCACCAGCGTCTCGCCGGACACTTCCTCCAGCAGGTGGCAGGCCGTGATGTAGCCCATGTCGAAGGGTGGATCCTGGCGCATCAGCACGACATCGGTGTCCCGGGCGAGGTCGAGCGTCACGGCTTCCCCAAACAGGCCCGGCGTCTCGCGCACCCGTTGCACCCGGGCCGGGCGGGCCCGCGCGGTGACGCGGCCTTCGGTCCAGGCCAGGTCGGCCACGCCATACACAAAAATCTGATGGCCGCGCGCCTGCGCCGTCTCGGCGAGGGCGAAGGTTGTGTCGCCGTCGATGTTGACCCGTTCCAGCGGGTCCATCTGAATGGCTATTCGCAGTGTCACGCGCTCGGTGCCCCCGTCATTGCGGAAGGCACGCGGAGGTCAGCGGCTTCCTGGTTCGTAGTTCGCGCCGGTCAGCTCCGGCATCGGCTCCGTTGTATATGAAGCGTCAGGGGCTTGTTGATAAGTGGCTGGCGGCGGCGGGGCTTCCGTGGTCACGGGCGCAGGGGTGCGGTTAACCGCCTCACGCAAGCGCACATAGGAGACGACCTGCTTCACGCCGCCCACGACGCTCGCTTCTTCGGCGGCGCGGCGCAGCTCCTCGGTGCTGCGGGCAATGCCCATCAGGTAGACGACGCCGTCATAGGTCTCGATGTTGTAATTGACGCTCTTGACCTTGCTCGACCCGATCAGGCGGGCGCGCACACGCCCGGTGATGATCTCGTCCGATACGTTGGCCATGAACCCGCCCGGCGGTTCGATCCGGATTTCATTGGCCACATCGCGCGTACGTGACGAGCTCCAGGCGATGCCTTCGGCATAGGTACGGTCGGCCGGATCGTTGACACGGCCGGACAGCAGCACCAGGCCATTGGCGACCTCGACATCGACTTCGGCAAATTTCGCGCCGCTTTCGTTGAGCAGTTTGGCCTTGATCTCGTTCGAAGCGGTTGCGTCGTCGAGCGCCTCGCCCATGGTTTTTTCCTGAACGGAGGTCAGCCCGACCGCGCCGGCGGTGCCGAGAACGGCCACAGCGCAGCCTGAAACCGACAACGCAGCGAGAAGGCAGGGAAGCGCAAGCACAGCACGCATGGGAACATTCCTGAAAATCATGAGGGAGCCCTCCTCATTACAACCTAGATAGGGCGAAATTCGGACATTCTCCAAATGAAACCCTGTATAGAAAGTGAATCGGATGGGGGTTTGGCGCGGGCTGCGCCTTTTTACTGGTTGCAGCGGGCCCGGCGTGTTACCTTCTCTTAAGCCTAGAAGAAGGAATCGTCGCCCTGTCATCCGCCAAAAACCGGGTTGAGCCCCCCAGGAATGTCTCGCTCGCAGATATCAAACTGCTGGCCGAGGCCCTCTCGAAAGTCCTCGAAGACGACAAGGCCGAAGACCTCGCCTTCATAGATCTTCAGGGCAAGTCCTCCCTCGCCGATTTCATGATCATCGCGTCCGGCCGTTCCGGACGGCACGTTTCTGCGCTTGCAGAGCATGTGGCGCAGGAGGCCAAGCGCCTGACCGGCCGCCCGGCCAGCGTGGAAGGCATGGCGAACGCGGACTGGGTGCTGATCGATACCGGCGACGTGATTGTCCACCTCTTCCGCCCGGAAGTGCGGGAATTCTACAATCTCGAGAAAATCTGGATGTCTGACCGGTCGAACCACCGGATGAACGCGACCTGATCCCATGCGCCTCCAGATCGTGGGTGTGGGGCGCCTCAAGGATGGCCCTGAGCGCAGCCTGACCGACGATTATGTCAGCCGCACCCTGCCGTTGGCCCGCCAGCTGGGTTTCCGCGGCTTCGATGAACATGAAGTCGCCAGTGGCGGCGGCCTGGAGGCCGAAGGCGCGCGGCTGCTGGCCCGGATTCCGGACGGCGCGAACGGCCTGCGCCTCGATGAGGCCGGCGAGAACC
>JBGSKU010000340.1:0-3446 GCA_041741055.1 Hyphomonas sp. | reverse complement strand
GCCGAAGGCGCGCCGATGACGCCGCGCCTAGTCGGTCTCGGCCCGGAGGACGAGCACAGCATCACGCTTGATGCGCCGCTCGACAAGGACATCGTCGATATCATGCAGTCCGGCATGTACGGCGTGACGTCGGAGCCCGGCGGCACGGGTTACCGGTCGGGCGATCTCGGTCTTGGCGGGCCGCGCATGGCGGGCAAGTCCGGCACCGCGCAGGTGCGCCGCATCACGCAGGCCGAACGCGACAAGGGCATCCGCAAGGGCGTCAACATCGAGCGCGAGCTGCGCGACCACGCGTTGTTCGTGGCTTATGCGCCTGCCGACAATCCGCGCTATGCGATCTCCATTGTGGTCGAGCATGGTGAGAGCGGCTCTGGCGCCGCCGCGCCGCTGGCGCGCGACATTCTCGCGGCTGCGATCAAGATGGATAGCGGACGCACGCCCCTCTATTCGAAACGCGCCGATATAGTCCAACCAGCGCCGGCAACCGACAGCGCGCCGGAAGGAGATCCGGCATGAGCCGCGAGGGCTATACCGGCTTCACCCGCGGCGAAGCGCGCACCTCAACCGCGCGCGCGCTGAACTTCGCGAATTTCGGGCCACTCGGAAAGATCGCGCGCTTACCCTGGAGCATCATCCTGCTGATCGTGGCCGTCGGGCTGACCGGCGCGGCGATGCTGTTCTCGGTGGGCTGGGATCCGGTGGCGCAGGCGCCCTCGCCGGATGAGGCCGATCTCTGGCGCGACCAGCTGACCCGACTTTGCGTCGGCTTTGTCCTGATGATCGGCCTGGCCTTGATGCCGCTGGGGCTGTGGGCGCGCTTTGCCTGGCCGGCCTATGTCGGCGTGATTGTGCTGCTGATCCTGGTCGAACTGTTTGGGGTGATGGGCGGCGGCGCGGCGCGCTGGCTGAAGCTCGGCCCGATCGTGATCCAGCCTTCGGAGCCGGCTAAGCTCGCCGTCACGATGGCGCTCGCCAGCTGGTACCAGAGGATGATGCCGACGGGCGGCCAGAGCCCGCCGCTCTGGGTTCATGGCGGGGCGCTTCTGATCCTGCTGATCCCCGCCGGCCTCGTCTTCCACCAGCCGAACCTTTCCACGGCTCTGGCGCTGGCGGCGGCCGGCGTGATGATCATCTTCTTCGCTGGCATCGCGATGCGCTATGTCGTGGGCGCCATCGGTCTCGGCGTTCTGGCTGTGCCGGCGATCTACACCTTCGTTCTGAAGCCCTATCAGCGCGAGCGCGTTGATACGCTGATCGCAGGTATCACCGGCAAGGCCACCAACGGGCTTGGCGAAAGCTACCAGATCGAGCAGGCGAAGATCGCTATCGGTGCGGGCGGGTTCAGCGGGCGCGGCTACCTGCAGGGTATCCAGTCGCAGCAGGAATATGTGCCCGAGCAGCAAACCGACTTCATCCTGACCATCATTGCCGAGGAATTCGGCTTCATCGGCGCAGTCGGCCTGTTGACGGTATTTGCCTTCCTGTTCGTCTGGTCGTTCCGCGTGGCGGGGCGCAACAAGAGCTGGTTCGGCCGCCTGGCGACCGTCGGCGCGACCTCGACCATCGCTTTCTTCGCTATCTTCAACAGTGGCATGGTGCTCGGCCTCCTGCCGGTGCTGGGCATGCCGCTGCCGCTGATTTCCTATGGCGGCACGGCGATGATCACGGTGATGGCCTGCTTCGGCCTGATCCTGTCGGCGCACCTGCACCAGGACGAGAAACTCTCCTCCCGAGGACTGTTTTAGTCCCCATCGGCTCAAACCTCGTTGATTTTTGACCCTGCATGGCTAGGGTCCGGCCAAACATGCCCCGGGGGAGCAGGATTCATGGAACAGATTGGCCGCAAGACTGAGAACTGGAGCTCGCGCTTCGCCTTCATGATGGCGGCCGTCGGCTCCTCTGTCGGCCTCGGCAATTTCTGGCGCTTTCCTTACACCGCCGGCGAGAATGGCGGCGGGGCGTTCATCCTCATCTACGTGCTGTGCGCCGCGCTGATCGCGCTACCGCTGTTGATGGCGGAATATGCCATGGGCCGCAAATCCGGCATGTCGGCCATCGAGGGTGTCCAGTCGCTCGCCCGCGCCGAATCGAAGACCCAGTATTGGGGCATCGTCGGTTGGGTCGGCGCGCTCACCGCCTTCTTCATCCTCACCTTCTACATGGTCATCTCGGCCTGGTTGCTGGCCTATGTGATCCAGGCCCTTGGCGGAAACCTGCACGGCCATGACGCCGCCGCGTCCGGCGAAAACTTCCGCAATATCATCGGCGCAGGCGAGCATCCGCTGCAGTCCAAATGGTACATCCTCGGCCTCACCTCGGTATTCATTGCAGCGAACGTCATTGTAGTCGGCCGGGGCGTCAAAGGCGGCCTCGAGAAAGCGGCAACCATCCTGATGCCGGCCTTCTTCATCATGCTGCTGGTGGTGCTCGGCTTCTCGCTGATGAACGGCGATGTGGCCCGCACGGTCGACTTCATCCTCAAACCGGATTTCAGCAAGGTCGGCTTCGGCACCTTCCTGTCCGCGCTCGGCCAGGCCTTCTTCTCCATCGGGGTCGGTGTCGGCCTGATGATCACCTATGGCGCCTATCTGGACCGGGGCACCAACATCCCGCGCGCCTCAGCCATCATCGCGGGTTCGGACACGCTGGTCGCGATCATTGCGGGCTTCACCATCTTCCCGATCGTGTTCGCTGCCGGCCTGCCGGAAGCTTCCGGCCCGAGCCTCTTTTTCATCTCGATGCCGGTGGCCTTCGAGGCGATCCCTTATGGCTCGGTCTTCGCGGTCGTGTTCTTCGCCCTGGCCCTGTTTGCCGCCTTCACCTCGTCGATCTCGCTGATGGAAGTCGGCGTGTCCTGGTTCGAGGAACGCCAGGGCGTCACGCGCCTCGGCGCCTCCATCGGCATCGGCTTCGTGCTGTGGATGATCGGCGCGGGGTATGTGTTCGGCGGCGACTATCTGGACTTCATGGACTTCATGACCGAAGGCCTGCTGCTGCCGCTGGGCGGTCTCCTGTGCGCTGTCTTCGCGGGCTGGATCCTGTCACGCGACATGCTGGTCTCGGAGCTTGGCGAAGGGATGGTCATGAATGTCTGGCGGTTCCTGATCCGCTGGTTCGTGCCGCCCTTCATCGCCTTCGTCCTGGTCTTCGGCTTTCTGGACAAGGTGCAGGACCAATACCATGTGCAGCTGCCGGGCGTTCTGGAATCCCTGCTGGGCCCGAACTGGGTGCCATAAGGCGGGAGGTTTCGAGCAAGCGATCAGCAGCGAAGATCGGCGAGGCCTGATCGAATCGTAGAGGCCCTTTCGGTGGCGTCCCATCCCATGGTGTAAATCGTGCACGCCGTTTCGGCTGCGGTGATGGTTTCAGTTGCCCACACCGGGCAGACTGAGAACAGGGTTATCGACGATCCTGGCGAGACTTTCCAGTGACATGTATCGCCGGGT
>JBGSKU010000339.1:0-5974 GCA_041741055.1 Hyphomonas sp. | reverse complement strand
GCCGAAGGCGGCCTCACGGGGGAGGGCCTGTCCCTGTCGGACGGCGCCCCGATCCATGCCGGCGGCTTTACCTTCACGATGCCCGAAGACACGCCGCCCGCAGGCCTGCGCGCCCGGCTTGAAGCGGTCATCGAGGCTGACATCGCGGTGATGCCCCGCGCCCGGTACGGCCGGAAACGCCTGCTGATTTCCGACATGGACTCCACCATCATCGGCCAGGAATGCATCGACGAGCTTGCCGACGCGGTCGGCCTGAAAGCCGAGATATCCGGCATCACCGAACGCGCCATGCGCGGGGAGCTGAACTTCGAATCCGCCCTCACCGAACGGGTCGCCATGTTGAAGGGGCTGCCGCTCGGCGAATTGCAGCGCACCCTCGAACAGCGCCTCACGCTCAATGCCGGCGCGCGCACCCTCGTCGCCACGATGAAAGCGCACGGCGCCCGGACGGTTCTCGTGTCCGGCGGGTTCACCTTCTTCACGTCCCGCATCGCGGCGCTCGCGGGGTTCGAGGCCCAGCAGGGTAACACGCTGCTGGATGACGGCGCTGCGCTGACCGGCGAGGTTGGACTGCCCATCCTCGGGCGCGCGGCCAAGCGCGAAGCTCTCGAAACCTTCGCATCGGCGGGCGGTTTTGCACCGTCCGACGCCCTCGCGCTTGGCGACGGCGCGAACGATCTCGACATGATCAAGGCGGCCGGTCTTGGTGTGGCCTATCAGGCCAAGCCCGTGGTTGCCGCCGAAGCGCACGGCGCGATCCGTCACACGGACCTGACCGCCGCATTGTTCTTCCAGGGCTTCACCGCCGCAGACTTCGTCCACGGATAAATCCCCGATGCCGTCCCTTCGCACACTCGCCTTCCAGGCCTGGTTCCGGGTCAGCCGCCCGATGACCCTTGGCGTGCGCGCAGCTGTGGAGAATGCGAACGGTCACGTCTTCATGGTGCGCCACACCTATATCGGCGGCTGGTTCATGCCCGGCGGCGGTGTCGAACGCGGCGAACCCGTGATCGAAGCCCTGCGCCGGGAGCTGCATGAGGAGGCCGGCGTGCGCCTGATCGCCGATCCGCCAGTTGTCGGTGTCTATTCGAACCATCACAATTTCCGGAACGATCATGTGATCCTCTACCGTGTGCCGTGGGGCACCTGGGCGCAGGAAACGGCCACCAGCGTGGGTGAGATTGCCGAAACCGCCTGGGTCGATCCGCACGCGCCCATCGATGGCATCACGCGCGGCACGCAGCAGCGCCTCGACGAACTCTACCGCGGCGCGCCGCTGTCGCCCTGGTGGGCCGCCAGGACCTGATAGGACTTGCCCGACACGGTCACTTTCGGCACCTGACCGGTCTCTTCGAAGGCGGTCCAGGCCGGGGCGATCTGGCGCCAGAACGCCGCATCCGGTTCGCCGGCATGCGCCTTCAGGTTCGCCTCGGTCATCGGGAAAGGGAAGATGTGCACCGGCACTTCGCTCTGCCCATTCGCAAAGGCGGCCTGCATCAGGGTCCAGATCTGTTCGATCACCGGATCGGTCATGGCGAAACAGCCGATCGACACGCAATTGCCGTGCACCATCAGGAAACTGCCGGTGCGGCCATGGGCGCGGTCGAAGGCGTTCGGATAGCCCAGGCTGAACGAGAGGTGATAGCTGGACGACGGGTTCATCTGCGCCGGCTTGACCGTGTAGAAACCTTCCGGCGCCTGTCCGTCGCCTTCCGCTTTCTTCGGACCCAGCGTTCCGGATACGGAGCAGACCGGCCAGGTGCGGAACGGTTTGTACACACCACTCGCATCCTGGACGTAAGCGGTCAGTTCAGCCGGAACCTTGGTGATGCGCAGGAAGACCGGGCTGCCCAGCGCAAGGCCCTCGGCCTCCAGGTCGCGTGCCAGTCCGGGCCTGGCGGACTCATAGGCCAGGTCAGATACGCGGGAGGACGGAACCGTGCCGGCCTGCGCGAAGGCGAGCAGGGCGGGCAGGCACAGGAAGGCCAGCGCGGCAAGCAACAGCGCGACGAGGTTCGGTCGGGGCCCAGCCTTGTGTCTCATGCCTGCGAAACTTCGGGGCAATCATGGCAGCAGTCGGGCAGGACTGCGCCGCGCGCGCGGCGATTATCCTAAAATTTCAGTAGACCAATTTTACGATTTGTTGAGCGCGGTCCGCTAATCTCGGTCACGTGACGTTTCCCCCCTGCGTCACGTTTAAACATGGGCGAAGCGGGCTTCTCCCTCCAGGCATCCCAGCCGCTTTGCCTTGCGCCGGCTTCCCAGTCCCCGGGAAGCCGGCGTCCCCGTTTTCGGGGCCGGCGTTTGAGGAAGGGGATCAGGCTTTCCGGATGGCCCGCACGTATTGCGACGCGGTGTACAGCGACAGTGCAGCGGCCACCCAAAGCAGCACGACCAGAGCGGCCGCCGCCATCTGCGCCGGCAGGCTCGTTTCAAGCGCCAGCTTTTCGGTCGATGCCGGTGCCAGCGCGAAGGGCATCATCAGGCCGGCGATCGCCAGCATCTCCACCGCCGTCTTCACCTTGGCCAGATGGCTGGGCGCGACCACGCCCGATGCCTCCGGCCGTGTGCGTAGCCAGGTCATGAACACGTCGCGCGCGATGATCAGGGCCGCAGGCAGGTAGATCAGCCAGGATTTCAGCGTCAGCGCGAGGCCGAGCAGGGCAAGACTGACAAGCAACTTGTCCGCAATCGGGTCCAGCCAGACGCCGAACCGGCTTTCCGCCTTGAAGGTCCGGGCCGCCCATCCGTCCAGGAAATCCGTCAACGCGCCGGACAGGAAGGCCAGCAGGGCAAACTGATGCCAAAGCTGCTCCATGGTCGCCAGCCGCAGCGCGTCCTCGCCAGCGGCGTCCTTGAAGGCTCCAGCTGCGGCCGCTGCGTTCAGGGCGCCGAACAGAACCAGCGCCGCGAACACGCAGCGCGAAATCGTCAGGGCATTGGGGATCCAGGCGAGCATCTTGAACCAGCCATAGCGAGGGGAGGGCAGGCCCGGCAAGGACCGGGGCTCAGTGTTTCAGGCGCAGGTCGGAGATCGAGCGTGCAATCGTCCGGTA
This sequence comes from Hyphomonas sp., assembly GCA_041741055.1. GTDB lineage: Bacteria > Pseudomonadota > Alphaproteobacteria > Caulobacterales > Hyphomonadaceae > Hyphomonas. Next base: position 2,918 of record JBGSKU010000339.1, on the reverse strand, counting down.
GACCTCGATCAGTTCATCGCCATTGTCGGCGCTGAAGGCATGGCCAGGCGAGGTGGCGCAGTATTCGAGGATCGTCCGGCCGTCCCCGGTACGCTGCACGCTGGACGGCACCTGGAAGCCCACGGTGAAGATCTGGATGTTGCTGGGCAGCGACTTCATCTCGTCGCACAGGTCCATCGATTGCTGGAAAGAGTTTCGCGTTGCGGTCGGGTGCTGGATGTTGAAATCGCCGTCGGTCATCAGGATGAGGAACTTGGTCGTGCGCTGCCCGCCATAAGGGCGCGGTTCGGCTTGAGCAGGCCAGACGCCGGCCCAGTTGGGCGAGATCAGGTACCAGCCCCAGGCCAGGCCGAGATGGCCGGCGGTGCCGCCCGATGCCACGAGGCTGTTGACGTGTGACTTCAACGCGGCCTTGTCCTCGGTCAGCGGAACGGGCCCCGACGGCTGGCAAAGCCCGTGGCGGCCTTCATAGGCGCCGACGCCATAACCGGTCGCGCCACTGTTCTCGACATTCTTCCAGCCATCGTATCTCGAGGTCGACCCAGCCGAGAAGTTCCAACGCGGATTGCCGGCGCCCAGCCAGCGGCCGTATCCCGGCGCCGCATCTGTGGCCGCATCGGCGCCGGTGCGCTCGTAGATGCAACTGTCGGACAGGCCTGTATCCTGGAAGAAGTAGCGCGCCGTATTCCACGTATAGCTTGAACTGCGCCCGCATGGGCTGCTGCTCGTGCAGGTGCCCTTCTGATAGTAGAAGAAGCGCTTGCCGGTCGCCGCATCGATCATGCGTTCGTCATTGTACGAATTGTAGTTCGACTGTGCAGCCGAGTTCGACGAGTCCGCGCTCAATGTGGAGGTATCGGTTACCGCGTTGATGTAGGGCCCGGCATTCAGCGAGTTGTTGTAGCTGGTGATGGCGATGCGCACCGAGCCGTCCAGAACGGCATCGTCCGGCAAGAGTTCATCGAAGGCTGCGTTCGCTGCTGTCTTCAGCTGCGACAGGCGGTTGTAGCTGTTCATCGAGCCGGACACGTCGAAGATGAAGGCAATGTCGACCACGCCGATGCCATAGGTCGAGATCGCTTCGACGTTGAATTCCAGTTCGTCGTGTCCGATGATCTGGGTGAGGTAAGTGGGCTGGCGGCAATGGATCGAGCCGGCAATGTCCTGGTTCTCGGTGTTGAACACAACCGACATCGTATCACAGGCCAGGCCGCCGCCCTGCTGGCTGATCATCGATTCCGCGTATTGCTTCACATCGGCGACGACAGCCTCTTCGCTCATCCCGCGCTGGCGTTGCAGCGCCCCGGCCAGCACGGCCGAATCGACGGCCGCCTGCACCTTGGACTTTTGACGCACCGTGTTCTGAAGATCGATCGCGATGCCAGCGAGTGCCAGCACGGCGGGGACGACGAATGCGGCGAGCATCGCCACGTTGCCCGACTCGGATCTGCCGAAGCCGCGAAACTGACGTTTCCTGGTCTTGTACATGACGGGCCTTCTGACTCCGTATGCGAACAGTTTAGTGGACGAGGCGGACCTCGTTGATGGCCCGGCCGATCTGCTGGAACACTTCAATCAGTTCCGACGCGTTCGTCGGGAAATAGGCATACTGCGAGCTCGTGGCGCAGCTCTTCAGCGCGTTCTTGAGGCTCGTCGTGCTGACTTCGAGACCGACGGTATAGACAACCACACCCTCGTTCTTCATGGCGGTGCAGTATTCCTGGGCCTGCGCGAAGGAGTCACCATTTTCGGCATAACAGTTGATCTGGTCTGAGGACGAGCCGTTGCTGCCCCGTGCCAGCACGTTCTGGCAGAAGGACGAGTTGAACTCGCCGTCCGTCATGAACACCGCGAACTTGTGCAGCTTGGGACGGCCAAATTCGGCAGGCCGGTTGTCTTCAGGGAAGATGGCGCCGAAGGTCGGCGACAGCGTGTACAGGCCCCATGCCGCGCCAAGATGGCCAGCTGTCGAACCGGCAGTCGTCAAAGCTGTGATGCTGTTGGTCAGCAGCACTTTGTCGTTGGTCAAAGGCAACAGTTCGTTGCTTGGGCACTCGCTGGCATTCTTCGAATAGTGACGACCCACCGGAAAGTCCGTAGGCGATGCATCGGTGAAGGCCTCGTCTCCCGTGCGCTCGGTCGCACATTGGCGAACCGGATAGACGCGCTGGGCGTTGCTGGCGGCGTTCTGGAACCTGAAATACTCACACCCAGCTACAGTGCAGTATGCGGTTCCGCTACTCGTGTAAGTGCTGTAGTCCGGGCCGTACGAACCAGACAACACAAACGTGTCCGTCGTTGTGTTCGACACCTGCCAAGTGGCGTTTGTGGCGGTGTTGATTTGCGTCATGCCCTTCACGCCGGAAATCACGACATGATCATTGTCGGCCAGGCCATGTCCGGCGGCCGTCACCATGACTTCGCAATCGTCGGTGATGCACTTCTCGACCGTGCCGTTCTTCTTGTACTTCGAATACGAGCTGCTTTTTACGCCTGAGAGCTCGAACGTGTTCGTGGTGGCGCCGGCGACAGTGTACACGTTGTCGTTCACCTGCGTCATACCGCTGACACCGCTGATATAGACGCGATCCCCATTGCTGAATCCGTGATTGTTCGATGTCACAACCGCCGGGTTCGCCTTTGTAATGCCCGTAATGCTCTTGGAGCCGGTCTTCCAGTCCGCATCCGTGATCGAGGTGCCGGGCTCGATCGCGCCACGCGCAGCGTCGGCATACGGACCGACGTTTACCGCCACCGCATAGGGCACCATGGCGACTTTGGAATAATAAGGGTCCTGTTCGTCGCGCACGACGATATCGACGAGGTCCTGCGCCGCCGTCCGCAGCGCTGTGATCCGCGTACCTGACATTGAGCCCGTGATGTCGAGGATCATCGCCACTTCGATGTCCGAGCCGCCT
>JBGSKU010000338.1:0-25307 GCA_041741055.1 Hyphomonas sp. | reverse complement strand
ACCTGGAGCGGGTTCCCGGCAGCGGCTGAAGGCCCGGTCAACGACCGGACGCGCGTCACGCGGGCCGATCCGTTCGGGGTCCAGACTTTGACGCAGGCCGCTGTCGCGGATGCGCCGGAAACCAGCCTCAACTTGAAGCTGATCGGCAGCCGAATGACTTCGGGCGGCGATGACGGCATGGCGATCATCGTGACGCCCGACAACAAAGCGGGACGCTATTTTCCCGGCGCGGTGCTGATCGAGGGCGTCACGCTGGTCAGCGTGCTGTCCGACCGTGTGCTGCTGTCGAAGAATGGCCAGTTCGAGACGCTCTATCTGTCGAGCGCTGAAGGCCATCTGTCGGTTCTGACCCCGGCGGGTGAGCCGCCGCGAAGCGTGCGGCCGACGCTGCCGGGCGTGAGCGCCACTGCCAGTGTGCTGACGCCGCAAGCCCTAAGGCAGGTATCGTTTGTGCCAGTCGACCGCGACGGGGCTCTCGTGGGTTATCGCCTCGCCAGCGAGAGCGGCGCCCCGGACGTGCTGTCCGAGGCCGGGCTGCAGTCGGGCGACATCATCGTCGGACTGGACGGTGATCCAATTTTCGATTTCGAGCCCGCTGACATTCTCGACAGGATGTCCGGCGGCTCGTCTGTAAAACTGAGCATCGAACGCGATGGTCGCGTCTTCGAGCTCTCGTTGGGGTTTGAGGCTGGACGATGAAACTGCCATATCTGAAATGTCTTGGGCTTGCGACGCTGAGCTTTCTCATGTCGCGCGAAGCGTCTGCGCTTGTGAACGGCGCGGCGCCGGCGACGACCGAACATATCCTGAACTTTGATGATGTCGCCCTGACGGACCTGATCGCCGATGTGTCGACGGTGACCGGTTACACGTTCATCGTGCACCCGGATGCGCGCTCACGCCGCGTCACGGTCAGTTCGACCACGCCGCTGTCCAAGCAGGCCGTGTTTGAAGTGTTTCTGTCGTCGTTGCGCGTGCAGGGCTTTGCCGCCATTCCGGCTGGACAGGGGATCTATCGGATCGTGCCGGAAGAGAACGCAGTGGGCGAGGCGGGCCCTTCGGGCAGCGGTTCGAGCGCGTTCGTGACTGAGGTTTTCGGGCTGTCGAACATCACATCGCTTGATGCAGCGCGTATGGTGAAGCCGGTGACCGATGCGCAGGGACAGGTGATTGCCAATGATGGCTCGAACACGCTGATCGTGGTCGATTATGCCGAGAACCTCCCGCGGATCCGGAAACTTGTGGCCCGGATCGATGTCGATCCGCTGGTGTCGGAAACCGTTTCGCTGACCAACATGCCGGCCGGCGAGGTCGCGAAGATCCTGAACAGCATCGGTGAGCGATCGGCCGAGAGCGGACGGAAATCGCCGCTGAAGGCGATCGCCGCTGGCGGCAGCAATGCCATCGTCCTCTATGGCAGTCAGGCGGATGTCGATAAGGGCAAGCGGATCGCAAACGAGCTGGATCTGGCCGACCGGCAGCAGGATGCCCTTAAGGTCATCCCCCTGAACAATGCGAACGCCATCGATATCGTGCCCATTCTCCAGCAGATGGCGTTGGCGATGGATGGCCGGCGAGTCGGCGGAAATGTCGGTGACGCTGCTGCGACCACGATTGCCCATCACGAGGCGACGAACTCTCTGGTCATCAGCGCGCCGCCTGAAACGCTGGCCGGTCTTGAAAAGGTTATTGCAGATCTTGACCGGCGCCGGTCTCAGGTTCTGGTCGAAGCGATCATCGTCGAGATGTCGGATGATACCGCGCGCGAACTGGGCGTGCAGTTCCTGTTGTCGGGCACGAATTCCTCAACGGTGCCGTTCGTATCGACCAACTATTCGCGCTCGGCCCCGAACCTGCTGGCCCTGACGGGCGCGCTGATCACTGATAATCCGTTGACGTCGGGCGACGACACGACCGTCGCCACCAGCCTTGCCCAGTCGGCGGTGTCCTCGCTTCTGGGTCTCACCGGGTTGACGATTGGCGGGGGCGGCCAAAGCGGTGACACGCTGTTCGGGGCTGTGCTGACAGCGGTCCAGAACGATACCAAGTCGCGTATCCTGTCCAAGCCGTTCAACATGACACTCGACAACGGCACCTCGTCACTCCTCGTTGGGCAGGAAGTTCCGATTTCGACCGGCGAAGTGCTGTCTGCCACAAACTCGAATCCATTTCGGACCGTTGAGCGCAAGAAGATCGGTGTTGGCCTCGATGTGACTCCGCGTATCTCGAACGACGGGACCATCCGCCTCGAGATCAAGCAGGAGGTTTCCAGCATTTCGGGTTCCATTGGCACGGTGACGCCGGATCTGATTTTCAACACGCGTGAGATCAACACCAGCGTCATCGCGGATGACGGAGAGATCATCGTGATTGGAGGCCTCGTCCAGCAGGAAGAAACTGAAGCGAAGGAAAAAGTGCCCTTCCTCGGCGATATTCCGATCGCTGGCCGCCTCTTCCGATCCGAGGGCAAGTCGCGTGGCCGCACCAATCTGATGGTGTTCATCCGACCCACGATCGTGCGTGACCGCGAAGCGGCAACCCGCGAGACCGCCCGTTCGTATTCCTATATCCGGGCCGAGGAACTGTGGCAGAGTGACGGCGAGGACCGCGTTCTGGACGGTTTCTTCACGGAAGTCCTCGGTAGTCCGCCCCCACAATGACTGTCCTGACGACACCTGAACAGTTCACCTATTCCTTTGCGCGCGAGAAGGGGCTCATGCTGCTGCCTGGCCGCTCGGACTTGACTGTGGCGGTACGAAACGGGGCAGACCCTATCGGACTGATCGAGGCTCGCCGTGTGATCGGCCGGGTGTTTGCCCTGGAATTCATGAGCCGCGAGCAATTCGAACAGACGCTCTCGGAAGTGTTCTCGAGCCGCGCCATGAACAGCGGCGACATGGAAGCCGCGGTTGAGTCCCGCGGTCTTGAGAGTCTGCTGGAAGACATTCCCCAGGCCACCGACCTGCTTGGCAGTGAGGATGAGGCGCCCGTCATCCGGCTCATCAACGGCGTGATGCATGATGCCATCAAGCGGCGAGCTTCGGATATCCACATTGATCCGTTCGACGATTCAGTCAGCATACGTTACCGGATCGATGGAGACCTCGTGGACGTTGTGCGGCCGCCGAGAAAGCTGGCCGCGCCGATCGTTTCGCGAATCAAGGTCATGGCGCGTCTCGACATTGCAGAAAAGCGACTTCCCCAGGATGGGCGCATTTCCCTGACCGTCGGAGGACGGATGATCGACGTACGCGTCGCGACACTTCCGACGCGATACGGCGAACGTGTCGTGCTGCGCCTGCTGGATACCCGAAACGCGCTGCTGGGCCTCTCAGAGCTCGGCATGGATCCGGATACGTTGGCGCGGTTCGCCGACGTCCTCCAGCACCCGAACGGTGTCATACTTGTAACCGGCCCGGTAGGGTCCGGCAAAACGACAACGCTGTATTCTTCCTTGTCCCGGCTGAACACCGGGCGTGGTAACATCATGACGCTCGAGGACCCGATTGAATACGGCTTGCCCGGAATCAGCCAGACCCAGATGGATCACCGGGTTGGGCTGACCTTCGCGGCTACGTTGCGGTCCATCCTGCGCCAGGATCCGAACGTCGTGATGGTCGGCGAGATACGGGATTCTGAGACAGCAGAGGTCGCGTTCGAATTCGCCTCGACGGGCCGTCTTGCCTTATCGACCCTGCACACCAACAGCGCGGCGGGAGCCGTAACGCGGCTTCGCGACATGGGTGTTGAACCCTATCTGATTGCGTCGACTCTTCGCGCCGTGATGGCGCAGCGGCTGGTCCGCCGTCTGTGCCCGTCATGCAAGACGAAGCGTCCGGCCAGCGCGACAGAGCTGGATGCGCTCGGTCTTCCGGCGACGGAGCAGTTCGAGGTCTTCGACTCGGCCGGGTGCATGTCTTGCACGAATACCGGCTTCAACGGGCGGATCGGAATCTACGAGTTATTGGTCGTGGACGGACAATTGCGACAGATGTTGGGCGAGCTGGCGGATGAAGACCAGCTTGAGGCAGCCGCCTTCGCGGTTCATGACCGGCTGATCGACAATGCGCGCCGCTATGTCCTGTCTGGCGAAACCAGTCCCGCAGAAGTGATGCGGGTTTGCCGCAAGGGGGCTGGCTGATGGCCGCCTACGAATACGTTGCCATGGATGCGGCCGGCAAGCGGGCGACGGGTGTTATCACAGCCGACACGCCCAGGGCTGCCCGTCGTGAACTGCGTTTGCGTCAGCTGCTCGCCGTGGATCTCAACCCGATCAACGATACAGGGCTGCTAGCCTCGAGGGCTTTTGGCCGGGTCACGTCTCACCAGCGCGTCATGCTGATGCGTCAACTCGCGGTACTGCTGAATTCCGGAATGCCAGTGGAGCAGGCGCTTTCGGCGGCTGCCGACAATGAATCAGCACCCAGCGTTCAAAGGGTTCTGCATGCGGTCCGGTCAGAAGTCACGAGCGGTGCGCGCTTTGCGGACGCGATGAAGGTGGCCCCGTCTGCATTTTCGCCGCTGGTGCGATCTGTGACCGCGGCCGGCGAAATGTCTGGCCGTCTTGGCGAAGTGACCGAGCGTCTCGCCACCAACCTCGAGCGTAGCTATCGCTTGTCGCGCAAGGTGCAGGCCGCGTTGATTTATCCGGCGCTACTTGGCTTGATGGCGCTCGGCATGGTTGTGGCACTGATGCTGGTCATCGTGCCAAAGCTTGTTGAGCAGTTTGACCTCTTCGAGGCGAACCTGCCGCTGGTCACCCGGATTGTTATTTCCCTGTCAAACGCGCTTCGGCATGACGGGCTGATCATTCTCATCGTGTTGGGCGCCGGACTTGGTGTTCTGGTTCAGGTCCTTCGCACGCCCAAACTGGCGATGCAGCGTGATGGACTGATGCTGCGGCTGCCCCTCGTGGGCCGTTTGCTGCGTACCGTCGCGGCGGCACGGTTTGCAAGGGTTTTTGCCATTCTCGCCGGTTCGGGTGCCACGATGCTGGACGCTCTGTCAGGCGCAAAGGGCGCCGCAGGAAACGCCGTCTTTGCCGCCGCCGCCGACCAGATTGCCGAGCGCGTGCGCGAAGGCGGTTCGTTTGCGGCCGCGCTGCGCGCCACCAAGGTTTTTCCGCAGATGATGGTGCATATGGTCGCCAGTGGTGAAGCGGGGCGCGACGTTTCAGGCATGATGGGCCGAGCAGCGGACTTTCTCGATGAAGAGTTCGAGACCGGTTCTGCGACGCTGTTGGCGCTGATTGAGCCGATCATTATCGTCGTTCTCGGGGCTGTCGTTGGACTGGTGGTGATTTCCATCATGTTGCCGGTCCTTCAACTCAACACTCTGGCCGTAAGCTAAGGAGAATTTCGCATGTCGCAAAATCTGGAAACAGCGGCGCCAAACCGCGAGTCGGGGTTTTCGCTCGTCGAGCTCATGGTCGTCGTGTTTATCATGGGACTGCTCGCCACGCTGGTGATCGTAAACGTCGCACCCGTTGGCGGCCAGTCCAGGGTCGCCAAAGCCAATGCCGACATCGCCGCTCTGGAGTCGGCGCTCGAAATGTACAGCCTCGACATGCAGGGATATCCCTCGGCGGAGGGCGGGCTGGCTGCCCTCAAGACTGCACCAGCAAACGCGGATGGCCGTTTCCGTGCCGGCGGCTACGTCAAGCGCGTACAAAAGGACCCTTGGGGCAATGACTACGTCTATGTTGTTCCGGGTGTCCGTTCAGGCAGCGCGTTCGACTTGTTTTCGGCGGGGCCGGACAGCACCGAGAATACCGATGATGATATCGGGAACTGGGGCTACTGACGTGACCACGCGGCGTCCGGTTCCTCGGGAAGGCGGGTTCTCGCTCGTCGAGTTGCTGGTCGCCGTGTTCATCATGGCGCTGGCCAGCACCGCGATTATCCTGGCAGCGCCCAAACGTCCTGACCCTGCCGCTGCTGCCGTCACGCGATTGGCAGGGCTCGTGACCGAACTTGTTGACGGCGCGGTTCTGACAGGCGAGACGCGCAGCTTGCTCATCGGACCGTCATCCATCCGTATGCAGACCTGGCGCGACGGCGACTGGCGGGATCTGCCGGTCCGACCCGTCCGGCTCGGAAGCGCCGTGCGCGCCGAGACTGTGAACCGGTCGATGTTGTCGCGCGATTCGGATCAAAAAATCCGGATCGTCGCGGACCGTACCGGCATCGTCCTTGCGCAAGACATCAAGTTGATCGGTCCGCACGAAACCTGGCGCGTCAGCATCGCGGCAGATGGATCGACTACGACGGAACACAGTGATGGATAGTCATCGCACCTCCGGATTTTCGTTGATCGAAGTGCTCGTTGCCATGGCTGTGTTCAGTCTTGCGGCTATTCCGCTCGTTCAACTGATGACGCAGACCCTGGCAGGCGCGGGGCACATCGAGCAGCGTTTTCTGGCCGGTGTGGTTGCCGACAATGTGATTGCAGATGCGACGGTGGGGCGTCTCGATACCGTGGAGGGCCCCTTCACCGGGGTCGAACGCCAGATGGGCCACGCGTTCCTTTGGCGTGCAGTGATCTCGCCGACCCAATCGAACGAGATCGCGGCGGTTCGGGTTGAGGTATGGCGCGAGGAGACCGACCAGATTGTCGCGTCGCGCTCGGCTCTGGTGCGGAGAAGCCCGAGTTGAACCTGGCGCGTGGATTCACCCTGATTGAAGTGCTCGTTGCCATGGCCATCACGGCCATGATTGGCATCGCCGGCTCGTCGCTGCTCATTCAGACCTTGTCTGCAGGGGCGCAGGTGCGCGAGGAGGTGGCGGCTGTCGAGCAGCTCGAGATCGCGCGCGCGCTGCTTCAGGACGATTTTGGGCAGCTCGTCTCGAAGATCGAGACGCCGACCGCCGGAACGACGTTGTCGAACGAACTCCTGTTCGTCCTGACACGGTCGGGTTGGCCCAACCCGGGCCTGCAGGATGCCCGCAGCGACTTGCAGCCCGTTGCTTACCGCTTCGAGAAGCATTCTGTGGTGCGGCGCGCCTGGCTGCGTGCCAACCCCGTGGCAGCGACGCCGTTCGTTGATCGTGTCGTGTTGTCGGACGTCGAAAAGGTCCGTCTCCGGTTTTATGCCGACGGGGTGTGGCGGGACGATTGGCCGGCCACACTGAGGAGTACGCCGGATCTGGTCGAGGTGACGGTCGAATTCGCGGACGAACAGTTGCTGGTGCAGTCCTTTTGCGTAGGAAGCGACCTATGAGCGGGTCTCAACGAGGCGCCACCCTGTTGACGGTGATGATGATCGTGGCGCTCATGTCAGCGGTCGCCGTCGGTGTGACCACGCGGCTTGCAGGATCGATTGGCCTTTCGCGCGCGGCCAGCGCGAGGGCGGACATCTACTGGACCGCGCGTTCTGCGGTCGTCGCCAGTGATGCGATCGTGTCGGGAATTTTCGTAAATGAAAGCAATCGTTGGCCTTATCCTCAGGCCGTTGCACCAGAGCCTATGATCGTACCGCTTGCGGCGGGTGACGTGACGTTGCTGTTTGAAGACGCAAGCAACTGTTTCAATCTGAATCAGCTGGTGGATGCCTCGGGCGGCTCGGATTTGTCGAAGATCCAGGCCTTCACGCGCCTTCTGGAGGGGATAGGGGTGGACCGGGCGCAGGCTTCGGCCTTTGCCTCAACCGCCGCAGACTGGATCGATGCGGACGATGCGGCGCTGTCGGGCGGTGCTGAGTCCAGCTGGTACGCGGACATGGAAATCGCTCACGCCACCGCCGGAACTGCGTTCGTCTCCCTGTCCGAGCTTCGGTCCTTGAGGGGATTTGAGCCCGATCTCGTTGCGGCAATCCTTCCGCACGTTTGCCTTGGCGAGCCAGGCATGTCCGGACGTCTGAACCTGAACACGTTGACGCCCGAGCAAGCGGTGTTGTTGCCAGCGTTGTTTTCGTCCGGGCTTGATCTGCCAACGGCACGGCGTTTGATCGAAGCGCGGCCGGTATCCGGGTGGCAGGGCGTGGAAGAGTTTCTTTCGCTGGATGAGATTTCGCGGCTTGCCGAGGATATTCGTAATCCGGATGTCCTGTCGGTTGAGACATCGCGGATCCGCAGTCACATGATCGTGCGCTTCGGAAACCAGAAGCGGACGTTCGATATCATGTTCGATCGCCAGGGCGACGGCTCCTACCGTCCCGGGCGGCTTGAAGAGGTGCAAGGCTGATGGGTTCACGCTTTTTCACGTTTCCGCCCGTGAACGGGGCCGAGGTTTCCTATGTGGTCTGGCACCCGAAGGCCGGTGCACCTGCGCGGACCTCTTCGCGGCCCGGCGCAGGTGATCAGGTCGTGGTGTTTGTGCCCGGAACCGATGCCGTGATGTTTCGCACCCGGTTGCCGGGCAAGCGCGCCGCCGAAATCTTGCGGGCCGCGGCCTTTGCCATTGAGGACGAACTCGCGGTGCCAGCGGAGCGGACGCATGTTGCTGTATCCGAGCGGGCGGACGGCTCAGGCCTGCGCAATGTGTTCGCGGTAGATGTTGATGTCATGCAAGGCCTGGTGGGCGCTTTGGACGGCGCCCGCCTCGGGAATTGCGCGATGGTTCCGGAACTGTCGGTCGTGCCCGATGGCGATGCGCTGTACGAATTCGGAGACCGGATCCTTGGCAAGGTCGACCAGCGCGCCATCGCGGTCGATGCGTCCTGGCCCGCGGAAGTCCAAAGCGCGCTCTTCAAGACGCCGCTGCAACAGATCGAGCATGTGGCCGACCCCTTGCTTCAGCTGGCGATTTGGACCGGAGAAGCGTCCGCGCTCACGGATCTTCGCCAGGGCGTTTATGCGAGGGCGGCCAAAGCGTCGATCGACGTCGATTCCCTGAAAACGCCAGCGATGCTGCTGGCGGCACTATCGGTTGCCGGACTCGTCGAGATGGGCCTATCGGTGAGTGCGATGAACCGGCTCGATTCCAGCCTTCAATCGGTCGCAGAGAGTACCTATCGTCAAGCGTTTGGGGACGACGCGCGCGGCGATTTGACTGCTGCGGTCAAAACGAAGCTCGCGGCGGCTCCGGAGGTCGGCAATGACTTTGTGAGCATGAGCGCGCTTCTGTATGCAGCCCTTGAAGCGACACCGGGCGTTTCCGTGACGAGCCTGCGATACGACCGAGACCTCGGAGAGCTGTCGGCCGCGCTGGTCTACCCGGCTTTCGGAGCCGATCTCCAGATCAAGTCGGCGGCGGAGAGTCAGGGCGGAATTGTCCGCCTGGGAGACACGGGCGTGGAAGATGGCCGCGTAGTTGGTGACGTGACGTTGGAGATGCGGCAATGATGCAGTTTTGGACTTCGCGCACCCCCCGCGAACGATTGCTTATCATCGCAGCTGCTGCGATCGTCGGTCTGTTGCTGCTCTCGACATCGGTCGTGCGCCCTCTGCGCGCGGCCCATCTTGAGGTCAAAACCAAGCTCTTGGAGACGTCGTCGACGCTTGAGCTTGTGGATCAAGCGGTGCTGTCCGTTCGCGCAGAAGCCAAGGCGCGCCCGCGCTCGACCGATGCCGAGCTCAGAACAGGGCTTGTGGAACTGGCCCGCCGGCGGGGTATCGAGATTTCACGCCTCCAGACGCGAGAGGATGGGAACATTGTCTTGCAGATCGAAGCGGCGCCGGCGCCTCTGATCTTTGCCTGGCTGATGGAGACCGAACAGCGTTTCAAAGCCAAGCCGGTGCGCGCCAACATTTCCGAAGACGGCGCCGGTACCGTTCGCGCGTCGGTCGAATTCGAAAGTGGGCAACCTTGATGCGTTCCGTCGTCCTTGTTCTTGTCTTTGTCGCGTTCGTTATCGGCGGCTTGGTTGCCTTTGCGCCCTTGTCCGTTCTGCTCCGGATGTCGGGTGTCGCTGACGAGGGGGTGGCTTGGCGCCAGGCGCGAGGGACAGCCTGGAAAGGTCAGCTATCCGGACTGGAGCTGGAGGGAAGTCCGGCTGGAAACGTGGAGCTGCAACTTACACTACAGTCCCTGCTTTCCGGGCGGGGGCATGACATCGTCTGGTCTGCGCCGTTTGGATCCGCGCGCGCAAACGTTCGTGTCCGGCCTGATGGTCTGCACTTTGACGATTTGACGGCGACTGTCCAACCGTCTCTGATCGCGCGGCTTGATCCTCGCATCGCGTCACTCGAAGGTACGATTACCGTTCGCGCCGCCGAAGGCGTTCTGGACCGGAATGCCTGCCGGTCTGCCACCGGCGATGTGTCGACGGATCTTGCCCGGCAAGTTGCACTGCGGTTCGGCCGGGATTGGCCCCTGCTCACGGGCCCTTTATCCTGCGTGGAAGGTGAAGTGGTTGCGGACGTATCCGGTGAGGCGGCGGATGGAACCCAGATCAGCGCCCGGATTGGCGGGGCAAGGGCCCTCAACGTTCAGGTCAGCAATACAAGTGCAGACGTGATTGCGGCACTGCAATTGGCGGGCTTCACCACCTCCGCTAAAGGAGCAGAGCTAATTCTTGCGGCGCCGACCAAGGAGATCAAACCGTGAAGCATTCCTGGCTTTTACTGGCAATTGCCGCAACCGCGCTGGGGGCCTGCGCGACGCGCGATGCCGCGCCGGTTGCCAGCGCCAAACCCGAGGCTTCGACGGGTGTGATCGACGGTGTCCTCGCGCCCCAGACCCTGGCGCCTGGCGCTTGCGCCTTGTTTCTGTGGACATCCGACATGCCGTCGCGTTTCGTGTTCTTCATGCGCGCCGGGGAGTCGTCCGCGAAGGTCCAGTCTCCGGATGGCCCGGAAGACCTGACGCTGGTGAGCCAAGAAGGCAGCCTGATGGGACAATTTTCGACCAAAGCCGCCTTCGAGACCCGCTCGGCAAGAACCGTCCGCCTCAGCTTTGCGGCCGGCGAGCAGATCGAGGGCGGGCAGCGCATCCAGAACGGCCGCCTGGTCTTCCTGGATGCCGACGGCTGGGAAACGATCATGCCGGTGGTGGGGCTTGCGGCGTGCGAACCCGCCAGCGACAGCTAGCCGAGCCCGTTCCTTGACGGAATGTTAGCAGGCGTGGGTAAATTGATGCCCACGCCTGCGGCGTTTTCAAACCGTATTGTGAAAAGGTGGGCGCCGTCACAGACATAGAGGCGTTCCATGCGTGCAGGCGCGTTCCAGACACATTCGCAAACCGCCGACCCGGCGCACCTGAAGTTTTATAATGCGGAAGCGCTCGCCTTCCATAAAGGACTGGCGGACTATCGCGCCGAGCCTCTGGAGGCGATTCTCCAGAACGCCGTGCTGAAGCATGCCGGAAAGCCATTCCTGACGACGGCGCTGCCGAATGGCTTGTCGGCGACACTGACCTTCGCCGACGCTGAATCGCAGTCTGCCAATCTGGCGCGCTATTTCCGCGAAGTGCTGAACCTTAAGCCGGGCAGTGTGGTGGCTGTGCAGTCGCCGAACTGCATCAGCTATGTGGTCTGCCTGCTGGGCATCCTTCGTGCAGGCCTCGTACTGTCCAACGTCAATCCGCTCTACACCGAGACGGAAACCCGCCGTCAGCTGCGCGACTGCAGGGCTGAGGTGCTGATCGGGTCGACGCTGTTTGCCGACACAATCGAAGCCGCTGTGAGTGGTACGAATGTGCGCCACGTAATTTCCGTATCGCTGACCGATTTCTTTCCGGGGCTACAACGCGCCGGGCTGGACTTCCTGCTCAACAAAGTGAAGCGCATGGCGCGTCCGCTGGCAATCCGCCATGTGACGCTGCACGAGGCGCTGAATGCCGGCGGCCAGTTCTCGGCAACCGTCGCAACGTACACGGATGAACAGTCACCGGATCGCGATGCGATATACCAGTATTCTGGCGGCACCACAGGCGTCTCGAAAGGCGTTCGCCTGACCGAAGCGGGCCTTGTCACCAATATCGACCAATTCGTGAGCCTTGCGCCCCAGCTTACTGACCTGGAAGGAAAGACGATGCTTCTGGCATTGCCGGTCTACCACGTGTTCGGGCTGTTCGCTTCGATCATTGCGCTGCGCCACGGCGTGCATGTGGTGCTTGCGCCCAGCCCGCGACCCTTGTCGAACCTGAAAAAGAGCTTCCAGAAGTTCCGGCCGGACATGTTCCCGGGTGTGAACTCGCTGTTTGCGAAGTTAATGGAAGAACCCTGGTTCAAGGCGGATCCGCCGAACCCGTCCCTGACCATCTCCGGCGCGGCAGCTCTCGATCCCGTGATCGCGCAGCGCTGGTGCGAAATGACCTCAACCGAGGTGGTGGAAGGCTATGGCATGACCGAGGCCACCACGCTGCTCACCATCAACCCCCACGATGCGCGCAAGCGTCCCGGCACAGCGGGCCTTCCGCTGCCGGGCACCGAGATTGCGATCATGGACGAGTACGGACGGTTTTGCCCGCCCGGTGAGCCCGGTGAGATCGTCGCCAAAGGGCCTCAGCTTATGACGGGCTACTTGTTCCGTCCGGATGAGACGTCCGCCGCGTTTATGGATGGTTGGATGCGTACCGGCGATATCGGTGTGCTGGATACAGACGGTTACCTGCGGATCGTGGACCGCGCCAAGGACATGGTGCTGGTCGGCGGGTTCAATGTGTTTCCGAACGAGGTGGATGAAGTGCTGAACGCCTGTCCGGGCGTGATGGAAGCGGCCAGTGCGGGTATCAAGGCTCCGAATTCCGAGGAGGAGCTGCATGCCTTCGTCGTGCGCCGCGATGCGGCCCTGACCGAGGATGCCGTACTGGCGCACTGCGCAGGTCAGCTGACGGGATACAAGCGCCCGCGGAAGATCCATTTCGTGCACGAGCTTCCCAAGTCGCCGATCGGCAAGATCTTGCGCCGGGAACTCCGGACGATGGTGCCGAAACGCTGAGACTATTCTCAGGAAAAGCCGGCAGAAGTCAGAAATACAACGGTTATTTTCCTGATAACCAAAGCTAAACAGCTCGCGCTCTAGTCTGCGAATGAGAATCACGCAGTTTGAAGTGCCGTATCATGATCCATTCGCTTCCCCATTTCGAACAGCAGAAGAACGAAGTGCTTCAGCGTTACCGGATCCTCAATGGCGCCGAGGGCTATTACGCGGGACAAATCGCTCAGACTGCGGCGCAGGCGTTCGGTGTTCCGATTGTGCTGGCTTCATTGAATGAGCGTTACCGCAGCTGGTACAGCTCGGACTATGGTGTTGATCCCCAGGATGCCGAGCGGCTCGACATCTTCTGCATGCACGCCAATCTCGCTCAATCCGTTTTTGCGCTCCACGATGTTCGGCAGGAACCGCATTTCGCGCTGGATCCGGTGGTGACTGTTTCGCCGAAGATCGCGTTCTTCGCAGGCGCGCCGCTTCGCGATCCAGACGGCAAGCGGTTCGGATCCCTCTGCCTTTTGAGTGACGCGCCGCAGGTCTTCGGAGACGACAAGCTTCAGATGCTGCAGAGCTTTGCCGCCATCATGAGCCAGGACATCTGTGTTCGAAGCGCTGCGCGATATGCGGTGCGCGACCTGATCGAGGCGGAGCATGACAAGTGCGATCTGTTCGATCTGGCCATGACCGACCCGTTGACGAAGGCGCTGAACCGCCGGGCGTTCTACCGGTTCGCTGAACGTGAGGTGCTGCGGTCGAGCCGACATTGCAAGCCGATGTCGGCGGTGATGTTCGACATCGACCACTTCAAGAAAGTGAACGACGTGCATGGCCACGCAGTTGGCGACGAAGTGTTGACGCAACTGGTGTCCTGCGTGACGCGCAATATCCGCGATGAAGACCTGTTGGGCCGTCTTGGCGGCGAGGAGTTTGCGCTCGTACTGCCGGAGACTGAAACATCGAAAGCCGCCTTGCTGGCCAACCGGCTGCGTGAAGCGGTCTCGGAACTCAGATTTTCGGGCAAAGACGGAAAGTTCAACGTGTCGATCAGCGCCGGCGTCAGTGAACCGACGCTTCGCGAGCTGGATATTGTCGCCACTCTGGAGCGCGCGGATCAAGCGCTCTATGTCGCCAAGCAGAACGGGCGCAATCGCGTGGAACTTGCTCCGTCGCGTTTGGACGGATTGGGGCGCGCGGTCGCCTGATCAGGAAACTGGCCGATCCGTTGGACCCAGTCCGGCCGGCGTTTCGGCCAAAGGTTCGTCGGGTGAGATCAGGATGCGGACCGCAGAACCATCAGGGTCGTCGAACTGACCGGTGCGAACCGCCCAGAAGAAGGCCACGAGGCTGGTAAGCCCCATGAGCAACGCGATCGGGATGAGAAAGACGAGTCCGGTCATGCGGCCACCTTTTCTTTGACGTTCAGGCGCAGGGCGTTGAGGCAGACAATGGTCGATGAGGTGGACATCGCGATTGCGGCGACAAGCGGTGTGGCGTGTCCCATCACAGCGATCGGAACGGCCACGAGATTGTAGGCTGCCGCGAAGCCGAAATTCTGCAGCATGGCAGAGCGTGCGCGCCGTGCGGTGCGGATCAGCACGGGCAGCGATGCGAGACCGTTCGAGTACACGGCGTCGGACGCCGACTGGCTGATGTCCAGCGCGCCGCCAGGCGCTGCGGAAGCGTGTGAAAGCGCCAGCGCGCCGGCATCATTCAGCCCGTCACCCACCATCAGCACGCGCCGACCCGCCGACTCGAGGACGCGGAGCCGTTCGACCTTGGCCTGCGGAGACGCAGCAGCGGTCCAATGATCGACGCCGAGTCGCCGCGCAGTTTCCTCGACAGCGCTCGCGTGGTCGCCCGAGACGATCTCGAAAGACAGGCCTAGCCGCTGAAGCTGCGCGATGGTTGCGTCTGCTCCGGGTTGTATGTCGTCTTCAAAACGCAACTCGACAGGCGTTTCCTTGCCACGCACGAAGAACAAGGAGGCGCCCGTATGTCCCGAAGCGTGCGCTCCGGTCCATTCCGCAGAGCCAAGCCGGCACACGGTGCCTTCAAGCTCCGCTTCGAGGCCGAGCCCTGGACGTTCTTTCACGTCGCGAGCAACAGGGCCGGGGCCTGCAAGGGCGGTCAGCGCACGGGAGAGGGGATGGCGGCTGGCGCGTGCAAGCCGTGCGGCATCAGCAAGGATAGCAGGATCCAGATCGGTAGACGACAGGCGCGGCGTTCCGAGCGTCAGCGTGCCGGTCTTGTCGAATACGATATGGTCGCACGCCGCAATGCGTTCGAGCGCATCGCCTGAGCGCAGGAATATCCCGCTGCGGAACAGGCGGCCGGCCGCGACGACCTGCACGACCGGAGCGGCCAGCGCGAGCGCGCAAGGGCAGGTGATGATCAGGGTCGAGACGGCGATCAGGATGGCTTCGCGCACGCCGGTGCCAGTGAGCCACCAGCCGAGGAAAGTTAGCAGCGCCGCAGAATGAACAAAGGGCACGTAGAACGTCACCGCCCGGTCGGCAATCCGGCGATAAGTCGATCGCTTCTGTTCGCCCGCATCAAGCATCCGGCCGATGTCGGACAGAAGGGAGTCTGCCGCCGCAGCTGTGGCGCGGCCGGTCAGTGTGTGGGTCAGGTTGATCGCGCCCGCAAGCATTTGCGAGCCCGGCGCCGCGCACCGTGGCAGACTTTCGCCGGAGACCAGGCTCTCGTCGACTTCGGACGTTCCCTCTTCGACGACCATGTCCACAACCGCGCGCTCTCCTGGCGCCAGCAGGATGCGGTCGCCGGGGCGCACGTCGTCGGCGCGAGCCGGCATTGGCGTGCCATCAGCGCCAAGCCGTGTGACCGTGCGGTTTGACAGGGCGGCGAGATCGCGCGCTGCGGAATAGGCACGGCGGCGCACGCGGGCATCCAGGAAGCGTCCGATCAGCAGGAAGAACAACAACATGCACGCCGCGTCGAAATAGGCGTGCTCGCCGCCCGAGATCGTTTCGGCAACGCTGACGCCGAACGCCAGAATGAGGGCGAGCGAGATCGGTACGTCCATGTTGGTGCGGCCGTGCTTCAGCACGTTCCACGCGGAGCGGAAGAATGGACGGCCCGAGAAAAGAAGCGTCGGGAGGGCGATAAGGCCCGAAAGCGCATGCAGGCCCCGGCGGGTCGCTTCGCCCATCTCGCCATGACCGCCCCAGACCGAGACCGAGAGAAGCATGATGTTGGCGGTGGCGAATCCGGCGACCCCCATCGCCAGCAAAAGCGAGCGCTCATCTTTCCGGTTGGCATCGTCGCCCTTGCCGGTGTCCAGAGGCGCGACGCCGTAGCCGAGTGCGCTGACGGTTTCAGATATGCGGCGCGCGGCAAGATCGCCGTTCCAGCTGATGTCGAGCTGTCCGGAAGAAAGGTTGAGGCGGGCAGAGTCAACGCCCGGCAGTTTGGTCAGCGCGCCTTCGATCTTGGACATGCAGCCGCCGCACTTGGCGCCCCGCACAGACAGCGACAGGCGGTTCTGACCGCCAACCCGGCGGACGAACGGCGCAGGGTCCGTAACGTCTGATCCGCTGGGTGGGGCGAGGCCGCTCGGGCATCCTGCTGCGCTGAACGCTGTATCGGTCATCGAATTTCGACTGTCTTGCGGGCTTCGAATTCGAACCCTTCCTTCTCGGGATCAATATCAGCCTCGATCAGTGCGGTCCATGTTCCGGCCTCCAGGCTGGAAAGGGCGCCGACATACTCACCGCCGCCCATGGTGGTCAGTTCGACGGCCTGATCGAGATTGCGGTCTGAAGGATGGCGCAGCGTCACAGACAGCGTTTCGGCGGCAAGCGGCGCACCCGTGCGGTTCAGCAAGCGGACCCGGAGTTCGGATGCTGCGCCGGTGGGTTCGACACCGACTTCCGCGTGCCAGCCCTGTTCCGACTGGTAAGCGCGGCGAGCGAGCTCTTGGTTGTAATCGACGCCGGCGAGGTAGGACTTGTCCACGTCCTCGCCGGGGAAGGTGGTGATGGCGGTCCAGAGGAAGATGCCATTCACAACGAACATGAAACCGAAGAAGCCCAGGAACCACATCAAGGCATGCCAGCCTTTCAGAGTGCCTTTTGGGGGCTTCGGGACGGCAGGGGACAAGGCGGTCATGGTCTGCTTTCTCCCATGGTGAAGGGGGCATCGGCCCGGGCTGTTTCACCCGTCTGGGTGTCCTCGATCTCGACCGTGAGCGTGCCGCGACGCTCGCTTTCGTTCTCCGGTACCGTAACGAGCATGCGGTAGCGTCCAACGCCATAGGCTTCGGTCTTGATGACGAGCGTGCCGTTGGCAGGGGCTTCGCCGATGCCTACGATTTCGAATTCGGCATCATCCAGGCCAGACACAGATACGGTGACAGAAGACGGATCCGAATTCTTGTTGACGATCTTGAGCGTGTAGCCATTGCGAACGCGGCCGTCGGACAGTTGGATATAGGGCGGCGAACGGTCCTTGAGCACGTTGAACTCATAGGTCGATTTGGATGCATAAGCCCAAAGCAGCAGCGATCCGATGAGCGCGATCAAGGTGGCGTAGAGCACGGTCCGGGTGCGGAAAAGGTGATAGCGCGGCTTCTCGCCGGCAGCCCTGAGGCTGACGGCCTTGTCGGTATCGTAGGCAATGAGTCCCGTCGGTCGACCGACTTTGCGCATCATGTCATCGCACGCGTCGATGCAGAGCGCACAGTGGATGCACTCGAGCTGTGCCCCATCGCGGATGTCGATGCCCATCGGGCAGACCTGGACGCATTGGTTGCAGTCGATGCAGTCACCGCGGCCTTCCCAGGGTTCACCCTTGCGGTGAGGTCCGCGCGGTTCGCCGCGGTCAAAGCGGTAGGTGACGTTCAAGGCGTGTTCGTCGGTCAGCGCACCCTGGATACGCGGCCAAGGGCACAGATAGGTGCAAACCTGCTCGCGCATGGTTCCCGCCAGCGCATAGGTGGTGAAGGTCAGCACGCCAGCGAAGAAATAGGCCGTCAGCGGGGCTTCGCCATTGAAGAAGGTACGGGCGATGGTGGGTGCATCATGCCAGTAGAGGATGAAGGCGCCGCCCGTCAGGAAGGCGATGAGCAGCCAGACGGCATGCTTGCCGATCTTGCGCCAGGCCTTGTTGAGGTTCCACGGGCCCTTGTCGAGGCGCATGCGCGCGGCGCGGTCGCCTTCGAAGGCGCGCTCGACCCAGATGTAAAGATCCGTCCATACGGTTTGCGGGCAGGTGTAACCGCACCAGACGCGCCCGAAGAGTGACGTGACCAGGAACAGGCCCAGTGCGCCGAGGATCAGCAACCCACCCAGAAAGTAGATTTCCTGCGGCCAGATCTCGAGGAAGAAAAAGTAGAACTTCTCGCCCTCGAAATCGGCCAGCACGGCCTGGTCCGGAATCCCATCGCCGCGCGGCCAGCGCAGCCACGGGATTGCGTAATAAACCGTGAGGGTCGCGGCCATCACCAGCCATTTGACCATCCGGAACTTGCCGTGGGCCAGTTTGGGATAAATCTGGTGACGCTTCTCATACAGAGAGGGGTGACGCTCCGGACCCGGAGCGCCACCTTCTTTCGACGAGATCAAGGTGACTTTCGTCACTATTCGCCTCCACCGAGGGAGTGCACGTAGACGGCCAGCGACTTGACAGTCGCATCGTCCAGACGGCCCTGCCAGGCCGGCATATGTGCATTCCTTGCGTTGAAGATGGTTTGCTCGATGTCGCGGGGTTCGCCGCCGAACAACCAGTCGCGGTCGGTCAGGTTCGGCGCGCCGAGGGCACGGTTGCCTTTGGCGTCCGTTCCATGACAGACGACACACTGCTGCGCGTAAACCGGGGCGGCGCGGCTGACGGCGGCAGCGTCCGCGTCGCGGCCCGAAACGTTGAGCACGTACTGCACCAGATCGTCGATCTGGTTGGACGTCAGGAGGCCGTCGCGGCCAAACGCGGGCATGGCGTTCATCCGGGTCAGGGGATCTTCCATGTGGCGAATCCCGTGACGGATCGTTGTTTCGATCCCGTCCAGCGTTCCGTCCCAGAGCCAGACGTCGTCAGCGAGGACAGGATAGCCCTTGGCACCCCGGCCGCCCGCACCATGACAGGTCGCGCAGTTGTCGCCAAAGGCGCTTTCGCCCATGGCCAGTGCGAATTGCTGGAGTTCGAGGTCATTTTCGATCTGGGTGAGCGAAGCTCCCAGAAGCTTCGCCGAAGCTGTCTGGCGCTCCGTATGCAGCTTATCGATATCCTGTGCGACGAGCGCCCTGTCGGAATGGTGGCGCAGTCCCGGCGTGTTGGTGCCACCCATGCCCGGAAGGGCGGGAATGGCGGGCATGAAGATCATGTAGATCACGGCCCAGACGATCGTGCTGTACAGCACGAACAGCCACCAGCGCGGCAGGGGCGTATTGAGCTCCTTGATCCCATCCCAGCTGTGGCCGGTGGTTTCAACGCCAGATACTTCATCGATGTCCGGTTTATGGTCAGTCATCGGACGGTGCCTTCTCAGTGAGGGGTTGGTGGGCGGCTTCCCGGAATGTCTCCCGGTTGCCAGGCCAGAGGGCGTAAGCCACTGCGACCGAGAACATCAGGACGAAGAGGCCAAGACCCCAGGTCTGTGCGAAGCTTGCGAGTGTTTCGTACATCTTGAGATCCCTCAGCGCCGGTTGTTCAGGTCATCGGCTTCGTAGGTCGAGAAATCGACCAGCGTGCCTGTCATCTGAAGATACGCGATCAACGCATCCATCTCGGTCAATTCGGCCGGGCTGCGGTCAAAGTCAGAGACTTTGACAGATCCCTTGCGACCGGACGCTTCCTCGTAGCGCGCAACTAGCGCGTCTTCTGCGTCATAGTCGGCGCCGGGCGAAGCCTGGGCCACAAGGTCGGCCTTGGCGTTCGCGATCATGTCGTCCGTGTAGGGCACACCCGCCATGCGAAGAGTTTTCAGATGATCTTCGATATCATCGAAGCGCAACTTCTTCTTCTTCAGGAAGGCGTAGGGCGGCATGACCGAGTCCGGCACCACCGATTTCGGCTCGGTGAGGTGATCGACGTGCCATTCATCCGAGTACTTGCCGCCGACGCGGGCGAGGTCTGGCCCCGTCCGTTTGGAGCCCCATTGGAAGGGGTGGTCGTACATGCTCTCGGCGGCCAGGGAGTAGTGGCCGTAGCGTTCCACTTCGTCCCGCAGCGGGCGCACCATCTGCGAGTGGCAGACATAGCAGCCCTCGCGCATGTAGATGTTGCGACCTTTCAGTTCGAGCGGCGTGTAAGGGCGCATTCCCTGAACTTTCTCGATCGTATTGTCGAGATAGAAGAGGGGAGCGATTTCAACCAGGCCGCCGATCGCCACAACGACGAGGATGCCGACGGTGAGGAGCAGCGAGTGACGCTCGAGCGTTTCGTGCCGTTTCATGAAAGCCATGTCAGAGCTCCTTATTCAGCAGGCTGAAGAGCGGGGTTTTGGGTCGAAAGCTCATCGGTCTCGGTGGTGCGTGCTTCACCATGACCCATGGCCGTGCGGATGAGGTTGTAGGCCATCAGCAAGGCGCCGGTCAGGTAGAGCAGGCCACCACCCGCCCGGACCATGTACATGATGTGCTTGGCCTTGACGGTTTCGATGAACGAATACTCGAGGAAGCCGAACTCGTTGTAGGCGCGCCACATGAAGCCTTCCATGATGCCGGCCACGTACATCGCGACGATGTAGAAGAGGATGCCGAGCGTCGCGAGCCAGAAGTGCCACTCAACGAGCGACTTCGAGTAGAGCGCAGGGCGTTTCCAGAGCCACGGAACGAGGCAGTACAGCGCGCCAAAGCTGATGAAGCCAACCCAGCCCATCGAGCCGGAGTGAACGTGGGCGATGCCCCATTCGGTGTAGTGCGACAGGGAGTTGACCGCACGAACACTCATCAGGGGGCCTTCGAAGGTCGACATGCCGTAGAAGGCAAGCGCGACGATCATCATGCGGACGACCGGATCGGTGCGCAGCTTGTCCCAGGCGCCCGACAGGGTCATGACGCCGTTGATCATGCCGCCCCAGCTGGGCATCCACAGCATCACCGAGAACACCATGCCGAGCGTCTGAGCCCATTGCGGCAAGGCGGTGTAGTGCAGGTGGTGCGGACCCGCCCAGATGTAGATGAAGATCAGCGACCAGAAGTGTACGATCGACAGCCGGTAGGAATAGACCGGACGGTTCACGCGCTTCGGGATGAAATAGTACATGATGGCCAGGAAACCGGTCGTCAGGAAGAATCCGACGGCATTGTGTCCATACCACCACTGCGTCAGGGCATCCTGAACACCTGCAAACAGCTGGTAGCTCTTGGAACCGCTCAGCGAAACCGGGATCGCCAGGTTGTTGACGATGTGCAGCATCGCGATGGTGACGATGAAGGAGAGGTAGAACCAGTTCGCCACATAGATATGGGGCTCCTTGCGCTTCCAAAGAGTGCCGAGGAAGACGAGCAGGTAGGCCACCCAGACAATCGTCAGCCACAAGTCAGCGTACCATTCCGGTTCGGCATATTCCTTCGATTGGGTGACACCCAGAAGATAACCCGTACCGGCAATGACGATGAACAGGTTGTAGCCCCAGAAGACGAACCAGGGCCACAGACCGCCGGCGAGACGTGTGCGGCACGTGCGCTGGACGACATAGAAGCTGGTCGCAATGAGGACGTTGCCCCCGAACGCGAAGATCACGGCGGAGGTGTGCAGCGGGCGCAGACGCCCGAAATTGGTCCACCCGAAGTCCGGGAAGTAGAGCAGGTTCGGGAATGTCAGCTGAAGCGCAATGATCAGCCCGACGAGGAACCCGGCGATGCCCCAGAACATTGCGGCGGCAACGCCAAACTTGACGATCGTGTCTTCATAGAAGGCCGGATCGAAAGGATCGCGCTTCTGGAGCGACCCCGCCCAGAAACCTGTGATCAGAAGGCCAGACACCGTCAGGAAAAAGAATATCCAGGCGTGTGCGGCCATCATGGGATCGGCAGCATTCGCTGCGATCAGCAGCACGGCCAGAGAGACCGCGCCGACTAGTAGACTTACGGTGCCGACGCTGAAGCCCCAGCCCGTTCGTTGGTTTGCAGTAGTATGTGCGCTCATGGATCAGCCCTTCGCGAGTCGTGTTGGCGACATTGACCGCTAACTGCCGTAGGGGCGCTGAGCCCTGTATAGGGGGATGTACCTATGGGCTGGCCTGTCGCACCCGAACTATTCCTGCGGCGAACTTCCAAGGAGTGCAGTCATGTGGAAATGGATGATATCGGGCTTGGCCTTGCTGGTTGCCGGGAGTGTGCGGTTTGCATTCCATCTGAACCGGTCGCCGACACTTGAGGACTATCTGGCCTTCCGCTGCGGCGGACAGACCGCTGGATCAAGCGGCGCGTTCCATATCGATGCGTTGGCCTCGGCCGGCCACTGTTGGGGCTGCTATGCCATGGCAATCGGTGCGGCGATGATTGTGGTTACGGCGGCGCAGATGGCTGGCCGTCAAGTATCTGACGCGGCCTTGCGCCGCTGAGATTGTCCGGGCAGTGAAGAACGCGCCGGAGGTGCCGCTCGAAATGGACAAGACATCGCTTGAAAAGCTGGATGCATCCGCACTCCAGCTGCATTTTGAGTCGATTCTTGATTCTGTTCCCGATGCGATGGTGGTGACGGACGAGGAAGGGACGATCCTGGCCTTCAGCCGGGCGGCGGAAAAGCTTTTCGGCTACCTCGCCGCCGACATGACGGGCCAGCCGGTTGCGCGTCTGATGACCGGCCGTGACCGCACAAATCACGATACCTACATCAAGACCTACCTGCAGACGGGCGAACGCCAGATCATCGGCAAAGGCCGCGTGGTCATTGCGGCGCGGGCGGATGGGTCGAATTTTCCAATCGACCTGAAAATCGGTGAAGCCCGGATCGGGGACCGCCACCTGTTCACCGCCTTCATCCGTGACCTGACAGAGCAACAGAGCGCTGAGTTGAGGATGCAGGAAATGCAATCGGAGCTGGTGCATTTCTCGCGGCTAAGCGCTGTCGGAACGATGGCGTCGGCTCTCGCGCACGAACTGAACCAGCCGCTGACGGCGGTCGCGAACTATCTCGAAGCGAGCCGGGACCTGATCGACTCGCCCGATCCCGACATGAAGGAAATCCTGCGCGAAGCCTTGTCCGAAGCGGCCGTGCAGGCCGTGCGGGCCGGTGAAATCGTTCGAAAACTGCGCTCTTATGTGTCGCGCGGCGAAGTCGATGCACACCCGGTCTCTCTCGCGCCCGTCCTTGCCGACGCGATTGCGCTGTCAAAAATTTCCCGCGACCGCGCGGATATGCCGGTCAAGGCCGACATTGCGAAGGGAATCGACCGAGTGCTGGCGGATCCGATCCAGATCCAGCAGGTCGTGATCAATTTGATCCGCAATGCCATGGACGCTCTCGCCGACAAGCCCGACGGCGCGATACAACTGCGGGCCTTCCTGGCAGACGAACCGGGCTTCGTTGCCATTGAGGTCTGCGACAATGGGCCCGGCCTGCCTCCCGAGATGAAGCAAACGGTGTTCAAGCCATTTGCGACCACCAAATCTCAGGGCATGGGCCTCGGATTGTCGATCTGCCAGACCATTGTTGAAGCTCATGGTGGTACCATCCGCGTAGTTTCGCCGCCCCTCGGGGGGGCGTGTTTTCGGTTCACGCTTCGGCAGGAATTGGATAACAAGGTTTCATGAACGACGCACGTTTGGTCCACTTGGTAGACGACGACGAGGCAATCCGGCATTCGGCGAGCTTTATGCTGCGCCATGCGGGTTTTCGCGTGAAGACCTACCCGGATGGGGTGGCTTTCCTCGAATCGGTCGGTGAGGCGGAGCGGGGCTGCATCCTTCTGGACGTTCAGATGCCCGGAATGGACGGACTCGAAGTGCAGGAAGTCCTCAACCAGCGCGGCGTGGCGATGCCGGTGATTGTGCTGACGGGGCATGGTGACGTGGCGGTTGCCGTGCGCGCCATGAAGGCAGGCGCGACAGACTTTGTTGAAAAGCCTTATGCCAAACAGACCCTTGTGGATGCCCTGACCCGCGCCTTCGAACGCATGGAGGCGCGGCGCAAGGAAGAGGTCCTCGCCGAGGAAGCGCGCGGGCTGATCGAGCGGCTCACGGCGCGCGAGCGCGATGTGCTGCTGGGGCTCGTGGAAGGGCATACCAACAAGGTGATTGCCGAATCGCTCGATATTTCGCCGCGCACGGTCGAGATCCACCGTGCAAACCTGATGGAAAAGATGGACGCCGCCAATCTGTCCACCGTGCTGCGCATCGCATTTGCAGCAGGATACGGCCTTTCTGCGACGCCCTAGGAACTCTACTTAAAGATCAGCTAGGGCAAATCGTCCTACATGGATGCATCGATGTGAACTCGGCGGATCCATATGGCTTTACCTGCTTCTGTTGAACCCATTCGTCGTGTTGCCGTCGTTGACGACAGCGAGGCCGTGCGTCTTTCGTTGCGGCTTTTGCTCGGGCGGCGCGGCTTTCTGGTCGATACCTATGCCAGCGCGTCGGACCTGTTCGCGGGTATGGTAGACGTTGACTATGATTGCTTCGTGATCGACTTCAAACTGGACGATCTCGATGGCTTCGGCGTGTTGGCGCAGATCAGAGGCAGCGGCTACGATTCGCCGGCCATCCTGATTTCGGGCTGGGATTCGGGAACGCTCGATGCAAGGTCGCTGAAAGCGGGATTTGCCGCTTTCGTGCGCAAGCCGATGCTGGAGACGTCCCTGGCCGACGTGCTGGACGGCATCCTCAGCTGACTTCCCCGTTCAGTGAAAATCCCGGCTCTTGGGAATGACGCGCACATTGCGGGGATGACGGGCGCCGTCGCGTCTGGCGCCCGGCGCCGTGCGTTCACCGACCGGATGCGCCACCTCATCGGACCGCGCCAGCACGCCCTTCATGGCATCGCGTATCGAGTCTTCTGACAAGAGTTGCAGGTCGCCTGTACAGTCGGTCAGCTGTTCGGCGACGATATGGGTCACATTGTCGGCCGTCTGGACCCTCCCTTTGACGTGCAGGATGCGCGCACCCATGACGACGGGGCGGAAGCGCTCCATCACCCGCGGCCAGACGACAAGGTTTGCAATCCCGGTTTCGTCCTCAAGGGTGATGAACACGACGCCGCTGGCCGACCCGGGCCGCTGGCGCACCAGCACCAGCCCCGCTGTCTCCACACGCCTTCCATTGGACATGGCCACTGCCTCCGCCGTGGGGAGGATCCGGCGCGCCCTGTATCCTTCGCGAAGAAAACTCATCGGGTGGCCTTTCAGGGACAGGCGCGAGGTCTGGTAATCTTGGATCACCTGTTCTGAAGGCGGCATCAGCGGCAGCTGCGTTTCCGCTTCGCCGCCCTGTTCGGAAACGCCGGTGGCCGCAAACAAGGGTAGCGACTGATGCACCACTTCGCCGCGCACCTGCCACAGCGCCTCGCGGCGCGACAGGCCCATGGAGCCGAAGG
>JBGSKU010000337.1:0-6356 GCA_041741055.1 Hyphomonas sp. | reverse complement strand
GGGTGGCGGGGGAACGCCTTTGGCCGCAGGAATAGCGGCAGCGGCCCGGTTGGCGAAGATCGAACGGCGCAAGCGCAAGGCGCCGCACGTCGTGTTCCTGTCCGACGGGCAAGGCAATATCGCACTTGACGGAACGCCGGGCCGTGAGCGCGCGGCCGAAGACGCCCGCGACATGGCCCGCCGCCTGAAGGCCCTGGAGGAGCCTGTTCTCTTTTTCGACATTTCGAAGCGGCCAAGCCCGCAAGCTGAATCGATCAGTACAGAGATGGGGGCGATCTACCGGCCTTTGCCAGTTGCCGATGCGGCCCGGGTATCAGAGTCGGTACGGAATCTGCTGCTGGATCAGGCGCGGACATGACAAGGGCGCTCGATTGGCAGACCGATGGCAAGGATTGGCCGAACCGGGCGTTCAGCCGGTTTGTCAAAGCTGGAGGCTACCGCTGGCACCTGCAGCGTACGGGGAAGGGGCCTCGCGTTCTGCTGCTGCATGGCACGGGCGCTTCGATCCATTCCTGGAAGGGTCTGTTCCCGTTGCTGGCGCGGTCTTTCGACGTGCTGGCCATGGATTTACCGGGGCATGGGTTCACGGCGAGATCCGGCCGGTTGGACGCGTCACTTGCCGGCATGGTCAGGGCGCTTCGCGCGCTGCTGGATGCGGAGCAGTTCAGGCCGGACACATTGATTGGCCATTCGGCCGGCGCAGCGATTGCCGTCGCCATGGCCCCGTTACTGAACCCTCCACCGCATCACGTCATCGCGATCAACGGTGCATTGAAACCATTCGGCGGCCCGGCTGCCCTGATCGCACCTTTCATGGCCAAGGCACTTGCCCTGAATCCGCTTGTGCCGCTGGCGCTGGCGCGCGGCGGCCGGGATCCGGCACGCGTCGCGCGGCTGATCGAAGGAACGGGATCGCATCCGGGACCGGACTATCTCGCATTCTACGGGCGGCTGTTTTCCAACTCCGGCCATGTGGCCGGCACACTGTCGATGATGGCGAACTGGAATGTGGCGGATATCCTGCCGCCTTTCGGACGAGCGGACCTGCCACTTCATCAGATCATTGGTGCCTGTGACCGTGCCGTGCCGCCCTCCGTTGCGGATGAAACGGCCCGCCGGATCCGGGGCGTAACGACACAGACTTTGAGCGGACTAGGCCATCTGGCCCACGAGGAAGACGCAGCGCGAGTGGCCGAAGCGATCCTGAGCGTTCTGGCGGAGGCCGATCTTCCCGCCCGGAGGGTGAGCGGATGAAAATACGTGACGAACCGCCTGCGCGCACCATCTCAACCACATCGCGGCCGCACGAGAAATCCTCCGGCAAGCGCGGTACACGTGGCGAGGGGAGCGGCCCAGCATGATGAAACTGCCAGAGAACCACGACCAGCGTTATGTCCTCAGCAATGAGGTTCATGCCCGGCCGCCCGAGCCGCTCGAAGGCGCGGTCAAGCTCTCCTGCATCGCATTGACCACGAACTGGCCCTATGCCGATGCAGACCGTGAGATCGTGGCGGCCATTACGCGCCGGTATGGCGCAACGCCGCCCGGGCCGGGTGTCAAACACTACAGTGTGGACCTCAAGGACTTCCGTTTGATCTGGGAGCGCCACACCGAGTTTACGCGGTATACGTTCATCGTGAAAGCAAAGCAGGAAGCCGCGCCCTTCGTGGCTACGGCCATCGAAGCGGCGCCAGCGGACTGGGTCGCCTCCTTGCCGGGCGAGCTGATCGTTGCGACCCATGCGGCGCTGGTCCCGGCCTCGGACGATACGCCTTTGTCTCACGGCGATCTGTCGGCGCAGCATTTCAGTGGCAACGCCTTGATCGGCGCCGCCATTGCCGGCGGCGCTGCGACCTGTGTAACGGATTTCCGTTTGCATGCGGACGGGTTTTCGCGCTTCCTGGTACTCAATCGCTCCATGACCTCGTGGCATGCAGGCCGCATCGTGCAACGGCTGCTCGAGATCGAGACCTATCGCATCATGGCTTTGCTGGCCTTGCCGGTCGCGCAGCACCTGGCGCCGCAGCTGTCATCCTGGGAATCTGAACTGTCCGGCGTCGTGACCGAGATGACAGCCTCCGGCGCCGACGATGAGACGCGCCTCCTCGACCGGCTGACAGCGCTTCAGGCGGCGATCGAGAAAAGCCATACAGAAACCCAGTTCCGCTTTGGCGCGGCCGCCGCCTACTATGCGTTGGTGCAGCGGCGGATCTCGGAGCTGCGTGAAGACCGGCTTTCGGACATGCAGATGTTCAGCGAATTTACGGAGCGGCGCCTGGCGCCTGCGATGGAAACCTGCCAGTCCGTGTCGCGTCGGCAAGCCGCGCTGTCGGAACGTGTCGACCGGGCGGCGCAGCTGCTTTCCGCGAAAGTTGATAAGGCCCTGCAGATCCAGAACCGGCAGATTCTGGAAAGCATGAACAAGCGCGCCGAACTCCAGCTGCGCCTGCAGCAGACCGTCGAAGGCCTCTCGGTCGCGGCGGTGACCTATTACATCGTGGGTGTTGTTGGCTATTTCGCAGGCGGGCTTGCGGGGATCGGCATTCACATCGACCCGAAGTTTGCCATGGGCCTTGCGGCGCCGATTGCGCTGGCGCTGGCGATCGCCGGCGTCTGGCATACACGTCACCAGCTGGAAAAGCGCGAGAAGGCGCAGGCAGAAAATTGAACTTTGACGGGACATTGACGTGATGGACGGAATGGCCGGTCACGGACAGTCATGGGAAGGTGCACCGCATGCGGTGGTGATCGGGTCCGGGTTCGGCGGTCTGGCGGCTGCAGTGCGGCTGGGCGCGAAAGGCTACCGCGTGATGGTTGTCGAGAAGCTCGATGCGCCAGGCGGGCGAGCGTACACATTCCGGCAAGATGGGTTTGTGTTCGATGCCGGGCCTACGATTCTCACGGCGCCTCACCTGTTCGAGGAGTTGTGGGCGCTGTGTGGCGAGAGGTTCCGCGACCATATCGATCTTCGCGCACTTGATCCGTTTTACCGGATCCGGTTCGACGATGGAACGATCTTCAACGCCTATGCCAATGAAGACGCCACGCGAGCAGAGATCGCCCGGATCGAGCCCGGAGACCTTGCCGGATTCGACCGGTTTCTGGCCGCCAGCGCTCAGATATTTGACGCAGCTTATACAAAGCTTGCCGCTGAGCCGTTCCACGAATTCTCGTCGCTCCTCGCGGCGGCGCCGGACATGGTACGTCTCGGCGGATATCGCTCCGTATTCGGAAAGGTCTCGGATTATTTCTCGAATGAAAAACTCCGGATTGCCTTCTCATTTCACCCGCTATTCGTCGGTGGGAACCCATTCACGACGTCTGCATACTACTGCCTGATTTCCCATCTCGAACGGATGTGGGGGGTGCACTATGCTGTCGGCGGGACGGGCGCTCTGGTCCGGGGCCTTGCCGATCTTGTCGAAGGGCAGGGCGGACGGCTTCGTCTCAGCAGCGAGGTCGACGAAATCCTGGTCCGGGAGGGACGCGCGACGGGCGTGCGCCTCGTGGGCGGCGAGGAGATCAAGGCCGATCTTGTCGTGTCGAATGCTGAAGTAGGCTGGACGTATTCAAAGCTTCTGCGCAGGCATCCGCGATCCACCTGGACTGACCGGAAAGTCGATCGGATCCGCCAGTCGATGAGCCTGTTCGTGTGGTATTTCGGGACCAACCGGACATTTTCCGGCGTGGATCACCACACAATTCTCATGGGTCCACGCTACAAGGGCCTGCTGGATGAGATATTCAGAACCAAGACGATTGCGGAGGATTTCAGCCTGTACCTCCACCGTCCGACGGCCAGTGATCCATCGCTGGCGCCGGAAGGCTGCGATGCCTTCTATGTGTTGGCGCCCGTTCCGAACCTGGACAGTGGAGCCGACTGGAACGCGATGGCCGCACCGTTTCGTGAGCGCATTGCCGCGCGGCTTGAGGAAACGCTGTTGCCGGGACTGCGGGAAAGCATCGTCACGGAACGGATGATGACCCCATTTGATTTTCGCGACCGGCTGCGGTCCTCAAAAGGCGCGGCGTTCGGCCCGGAACCGCTGCTGTTCCAGAGCGCCTGGTTTCGTCCGCACAATCAGAGCCCGGACGTCAAGGGTCTGTATCTCGTGGGTGCAGGGACACATCCGGGGGCAGGGGTGCCGAGCGTGCTTTGCTCCGCCAAGGTCCTGGACGCGCTCGTGCCGGCGGCGTCAGCCTGGCATGTGCGCGCCTAGCGCCTGATGCCGAAATCCTTCAGGATCCGCTCGGCTGCAAGACGTCCCGAGAGGGTTGCCATCGGCACACCCGCACCGGGATGTGTCGAGCCACCCGCAAGATAGAGCCCCGGCAATCTGGACGCCGCGCCCGGCCGCGCAAAGCTGGCCATGGGTGAGTGATTGGCTTGTCCGTAGAGGCCGCCGCCTGAGCCGGGGAAAAGTGCATTGAATCCCTCCGGCGTGGTGACCTCTGCATTTTCCAATCCGCCGTCGATCTCGACACCGCAGCGTGAGAGCAGGGCAAGCGCCCGTTCGGCGGCCTCTTCGACCGAGGCAAAGCGCCCCCTGTCGCCATCTGGCGGCGCATTGATAAGGATCAGGAGCCGCTCGGCGCCTCTCGGCGACTTGCTGCCCGCCCTGTCCTGCGCGCAGACATAGACAGTGGGCGCGCCCGGTATCGTCCGCTGGCGGAATATCGCGTCGAACTCTTTGGCGTAATCGTCCGCAAAGAACACGTTGTGATAGGACAGGGCGAACCCGCGCGTCTTTGCCTTCAGGCACCAGGTGACGGCGGAAATACTTCTGCAGTGAGTGTGTCACCACGAGGAATCCGTCAAAGAGGGGAAAGATGCATTTTTCATGAAATGCCCGGGAGAGGATTCGCGGTCGCGAGGCACGGATAAAATTTGGATATTCGCCTTTTTCGAGAATCAGCGGCCGTTTAATCCGAATTGACAGCAGCTTGGACATGATGACGGCGGAGGGGGAATAGGTCGTGACGAGGATTGCGTGGCAGGGGCTTTTTTCATGTGTATTGACGATAAGCGAATAGGCCGCTACCAAGCCCTTTTGCTTATCCAGCCAGGCCCGGAGGCCGAACGCCGATCGTTTACAGGTGCCGGCGGTATAAGTGAAATGAATTCCCTGGTAATTTCCCCGCACGGCCGTGTTGAATTGACTGCCGGTCTTCTCCGTCGGATAAACACAGAACACCTCGGCGCTATGTTTCATTTCAATCAATCCGCGGCAATAGGCAATAATTCGATTGGTTGGTGCCAGGCCGACCGGAAAGGGCGCGCCTGTGATGACCGCTATTTTCAGAGAAGGAACACCGGCCGCTTGCCTGGCCATGCTGTCGTGTTCAGATTGAACTACGTTTTTCAATTTCATTTCGAGCTGCCGGCGCATTTTTTGCTCAAGGCGTTCGGGACGGATTCCAAGCTTACTGCGCTGCATGGAGTCCAGGTCGATCAGGACCGGGTGGTCGTTTTGGATGATGAAATTGGTCAGTTTCAGGTCGTTGTGCGAGGCATTCGCCCGGCTGAGTTTTTCAACCAGGGTTTTTGCCTTTTCGATGATGTCCCGGGCCTGGGCGGCATCGGCCTGGAGGAGGTAGTCGCGTAGGCTGGGACCGGGGACGTAGTCGCACAGGAGGTAGGACTGACGGACCAGGGGGCCGGTTTTGCTTTCGACGTAGGCCAGGGGGGCCGGGGTTGGGATGCCCGAGTAGAGGAGGCGGTAGCCGTCAAGCCAGCATTTTTTGGCGCGGGAGCCTTTGAGGGTGTGGCGGAGGGAGTGGAGCCATCCCTTGTGGTTGTAGCGTTTGATGACGATGTCGCGGCCGTTGAGGGTGACCCGGCTGACGGCGGCGGTGTTGCCTTTTTTGAGGTACTGGCCGGTATCCATGACGGCATCGAGGTGAGCGGCCAGGTGCAGGGCCGACGATTGGTCCCAGATGTCACGGCGGAACATGCCGCGTGCGGTTTTCGTATCGAGCTTGAGGAACCGGGTGCAGTTGCGGGTGATTTTGCCAAGCGAGTGATCGCGCGTGCGGTGTTTGTGGATTTGCACGCATCTTTGAAAGCGGGCGGAATCGCTATCGGCGGGCGTCCAGTTGCGCATCGCCAGGTATTTTTTCAGGAACGCATCGGCATGCAATCGGCCGTCTTCGGGAATGCAACAGTAGAGGGCGGCCAGGTTGTCCAGACCCGGTTCCCGTGCGATCGGACCGCCGGAGCAGCTCATGCGGGCGGGATCCAGGGCGTAAATCCTGCCGCTGCCGTAGAGGAAGTTGCCCAGGTGGAGGTCTTTCTGGATGACGCCGGCCAGGTGCATTTGGGAAAGGTATTCGATGAGCAGGTTCGCCAGGGCCGC